>JBAXSA010000321.1:0-3803 GCA_037130945.1 Pseudomonadota bacterium
GCACCCGTCATGGCATCCTTGACCAGGGTTTTGACACGAGTCAGGTCTTCCTCTGGCAGACTTTCATCCATCAATCCACCCAGGGAGTCGCGGATCAGACCCCCACCCACCCAGAGGATGTTTAAGGCAACTAGAACGGCCAGCAGTGGATCGAGCAGCCACCAGCCCGTCCAGACCGCGAGGCCAATGCCGATCAGAACGCCCACCGAGGTCACGACATCGCTCCAGATGTGCAGTCCATCGGCACGCAGCGCGGGCGAAGACAGGCGATCCCCCTGGTGAACCAGATACCTAGCCAAGGCAGCGTTGAGGGTGCTGGCCAGGATCGAGGCGGCAATCCCCCAGTCCAGTCCCGTTACGGCCTGCGGGTGAAACAGGCGGGGCCAGGATTCCTGGATGATGGTCAATGCCGCCACCACAATCAGCACCCCTTCAAAGACCGCTGAAAAATACTCGGCCTTGGCGTGTCCGTAAGGATGTCTGGAATCCGCCGGACGGATGGCCACGATCAGGGCCGCCAAAGCCGCCAAGGCACCGGCGACATTGACAAAAGACTCCAGGGCGTCGGAATACAACGCCACCGAGCCAGTCCAGTAATAGGCCAGAAACTTCAGGCCCAACACCGCAATGCCGGTCGCCAGGCTGATGCGGGCGCTATCAATCGCGGCCATGAGAGAGTCTCCAGGGGGTGCGAACGCCTTCCGGCCGGGTGCCCCGTCCCGCCGGTTGCCAGGCCGGTACGAGGTGACGTTTGCCATTGCCAATCAGATCCGTCCGTCCCATCCGGCGCAGGGCCTCACGCAACAGCGGCCAGTTATCGGGGTCGTGATAGCGCAAAAACGCCTTGTGAAGCCGGCGTTGACGCCCCCCCCGAGGCACCGTCAGCCTCTCGCCACCGTGTGCCAGGCGCTTGAGCGGGTTTTTGCCGCTGTGGTACATCGCCGTTGCCAGGGCCATCGGTGATGGCAAAAACGCCTGCACCTGATCGGGACGAAAAGCCTTGCGCTTGAGCCACAGGGCCAGGTTCAGCATGTCCTCGTCGGTCGTGCCGGGATGACCCGCGATAAAATAGGGGATCAGATACTGTTCTTTGCCGGCCTCTTGGGAGAACCGCTCGAACAGGGCCTTGAACTGATCAAAGGCCGCCATCCCCGGCTTCATCATCTTCGACAAGGGCCCCGGTTCGCTATGCTCCGGGGCAATCTTCAAATAGCCCCCAACATGGTGAGTGACGAGTTCGCGGACATATTCCGGAGAGCGCACCGCAAGATCGTAGCGCAGCCCCGATCCGATGGTGATCTTCTTGACCCCCGGCAGTTCCCGGGCCCGCCGGTAGAGATCGATGAGCGGGGCATGATCGGTCAGGAGGTTCTTGCAAATCTCGGGATACACACAGGACAGGCGCCGGCAGGCGGACTCGATGGCCGGATCCTGGCAGTGCATCCGCCACATATTGGCGGTCGGCCCGCCGAGATCCGAGATTACCCCCGTAAAACCCGGCACCCCGTCGCGGATCGTCTCAATCTCCCGCAGCACGGATGCCGTCGAGCGGTTCTGAATCAGGCGGCCCTCGTGTTCGGTGATGGAGCAAAAACTACAACCCCCAAAACAGCCGCGCAGGATGTTGATGGAAAAACGGATCATCTCGTAGGCGGGGATCTTTGCTGCCATGTAGCCCGGATGCGGCTGGCGGGTATAGGGCAGTTCAAAGATCCGGTCGAATTCCGGTGTGGTCAGCGGCCAGGGCGGCGGATTCAACCACACCGCCCGATCCCCATGGCCCTGGAGCAACGCCCGGGCATTGTGGGGATTGGATTCCTGATGAAACAGCCGGGAGGCATGGGCATAGCAATCCGGTTTGGCGCGCACGGCCTCGAAGTCCGGCAGGCGCAGCACGCTGTGGGCGCGATCAGCGGATCGTTCGGGTTCGATGTCGGGATCGCGGGCATCCTGCACCTGATAGCCCGGCAGCGGGGCATCCACGGCAAAAGCGGTGCCGCGCAGATCCCGAATCGAGCCGATGGCCTCACCGGCCGCCAGACGATGAGCCAGTGCCACCACCGCCCGTTCGCCGTTGCCATAGACCAGGAGATCGGCCTTGGCATCCAACAGGATCGAGCGGCGCACCGTTTCCGACCAGTAATCAAAATGGGCTAGGCGCCGCAGACTGGCCTCGATACCCCCGATCACCACTGGGGTTTCGCGGTAGGCTTCGCGGCAACGCTGGGCGTAGACGATGGCGGCCCGATCCGGCCGGCTTCCCGCCAGCCCCCCGGGGGTATAGGCGTCGTCACTGCGGATGCGGCGCTCCGAGGTGTAGCGGTTGATCATGGAATCCATGTTGCCGGCGGTCACCCCAAAAAACAGCGCCGGTGGACCCAGGCGACGAAAATCCTCGACATCCTGCCAGTCGGGCTGGGCCAGAATGCCGACTCGAAACCCCTGGGCCTCCAGCACCCGGCCAATCACCGCCATGCCGAAACTGGGGTGATCGACGTAGGCGTCCCCGGTGACGAGAATGACATCACAACAATCCCAGCCCAATTCGTCCATTTCCGCGCGCGACATGGGCAAGACGGGTGCCGGCAAGAGCCGCTGGGCCCAGTAGCGCCGGTAAGCAAACAGTGGCGGCGCGGGGATCGGCGGGGCAACCTGGACGGACATCGGGGCATGAACCTCTATTATTTGCCGGACAGGCACGAAAAAACGCCAGCAACCTGAGCCAGCCAAACACTGACATCTTCAGACCACTGGCGTTTTTTGGGGGGCATCCTGCCCGACATCGCGGCTAGCCGCGATGGCTTCCGCTATTTACGCATCGACTTCTTGAACATGTTGTTGATGCTAGCCTTGGTCTCTTCGCAGCAGGCTCTGGAAGCACTGGCCATTGCTCTAGCCTCGTCGGCGGTTCTCTGCGCAGCATTGGCGGCCTGGTTGGCGGCGCTAGCGGCCTGGTTGGCCTCGACACGAACCTTTTCCAGATCCGCAGTGGTCGCGCAACCCGCTAGAACAACGGATGCCACCATGCCCACTAAAACCTTACGAAATGAACTAACTTTCATGAAATAAACCCCATTGAGCCAAAAAATTATGCCTCCACCACCCGGCGGAGTCTGCATAGTATCGTCGGGATAGCCGATGGTTTCAATGGATGACTAACGAATCACCACAGCGGTACCCACCCCAACCCAATTCATCAGTTCGTTCAACTGGGTGTCACGCAAGGCCACGCAGCCCTGTGTCCAGTTGAAACGGCCATGCACCGAGGCGTTTCCAGATCCGATACCATGAATGCCGATGTGGCCGCCTAGCGGGGTATCCGCCGGTGGTTCCCGGCCATGGAGTTTGGCCGCCAGGATGCGATCCCGGTCGGTGGCACTGATCCTGCCATCCCGGAAGGCGCGCTCGGCATCTTCGATATTGGGGAAATCCAGCGCCAAAAAGCGGTGAAATTGCGACTTGGGATGGACTTCCGTAATCCGGTATTGGCCAATGGGGGTCTTGGCATCCCCGCGGACACGCCGATCCGACGCACCAAAGCGGCCGATGGAAATGTCTCTATAGATTTTTTTGATGGCCTCTCCCTCCATCACCGATAAGGTCTGACCCTGGGTATCCACCAAAACCCAGCGGCTGACTTCGGGAATCCCAGCCCTGCCATCCAGGCCCACCAGCACCAGCAACCATAAGACCCTGACAATAGTCTTTCTCACTGCAACAACCTCATGACGATGATGATGATAATCTTGGCATCCTTCAAAAAGGCCCGAAAGTAGTTTACACATTTGGCTCACCGTTCGCCC
>JBAXSA010000322.1:0-3791 GCA_037130945.1 Pseudomonadota bacterium
AAAGTACTCGCCTACTTCAACTTTGATCTCCTGATGCACACCATCAATGCCAGATAAAATGGGCAACAATGGCTCGGAGGGATTCAGCCCGCCGCCACCCGTGGTGTCGACCCTCAACCCCACGATTGGCGAGCGACTGTTGACGCGGGTGCCGCCTGTCACGCCAGAGTCCACCAATCGTATGGTTTTTCATCGATTCGAACAGGATGACTCGTTGTTGGCGATAGCGGTGGTCGAGAAGGATCGCCCGGTGGGGCTGATCAATCGCTATGTGATGATCGACGCATTCGCACGGCCCTTTCGCCACGAGCTGTTTGGGCAAAAACCCTGCACCCATTTCATGGATCCGGAGCCCTTGATCGTGGAATACCGCATGACATTGCACGATCTTAGTCGGCAGATCGTCGAGGGTGCCCCACGGCATCTCTCCAATGGCTTTATCATCACCCTCGATGCTCGGTATGTGGGACTCGGCAGCGGGCGCGATCTCATCCGCGAGATCACCGAACTGCAAATTTGTGCAGCCCGCTATGCCAACCCGCTGACCCAACTGCCCGGCAATGTGCCCATCAACGAGCGCATCGATGCCCTGTTACGAGAGGGCAATACATTTTGCGTCTGTTACTTTGATCTCGATCACTTCAAGCCCTTCAATGATGTGTATGGCTTTAGCCGGGGCGATCAGGTGATCCAGCTCACCGCCGAATTGTTGGTCGAGTTCTCCGACCCCCAGTGTGACTTTGTTGGCCATATTGGCGGCGACGATTTCATCGTGCTGTTTCTGAGCCCGGACTGGGAAGCCCGCTGCCGGGCTATGCTTGCCACCTTCGGTGAACGGATAGGCACCTTTTTCGATGCCGAGGATCTCGCCCGTGGCGGTTATATCTCGGAGAACCGCTGCGGCGATCAGGAGTTTCATCCCCTCACCAGTCTTTCTATCGGTGCCCTGATGATCCGCCCTGGCATGTTCGATTCGTACCGCGAGGTGGCCCGGGTGACCGCCGAGATCAAGAAAGCTGCCAAGAGCATTCCCGGCAATAGCTTGGTAGTCAATCACCGGGGTTATCAGGAAGGTTGTTGTTAGAGGGCAAAATCAGGTGTTTTGCCCAGAGCAGGAATTTTATATGCGCGTTTTGATGATTTCCGATGTTTATTTTCCCAGAATCAACGGCGTCTCAACCTCCATCGAGACCTTTCGTAGTCAGCTAACCCCGCTGGGTATCGAAACCCTGCTGATCGCGCCTCGTTATGGCAGCGAGCCCGATGAGCCAGGCATCTTTCGCATTTCCGCCCGCCCGTTGCCGATTGATCCCGAGGATCGCTGGAT
This sequence comes from Pseudomonadota bacterium, assembly GCA_037130945.1. Taxonomy (GTDB): domain Bacteria; phylum Pseudomonadota; class Gammaproteobacteria; order Chromatiales; family Chromatiaceae; genus JBAXSA01. The sequence continues at coordinate 1,328 of JBAXSA010000322.1, forward strand.
GAGTCGCCGAGCCGCGATGCAGGTGGCAAAGGGTCTTTCCGGGATCGACCTCGTTCACATCCAGACCCCTTTTGTGGCCCATAGGGTCGGCATTAAGCTGGCACGTCGCTGGGGGGTGCCCGTGGTGTCCACCTATCACACCCTGTTCGAGGAATACTTTCATCATTATCTGCCCTATCTGCCGGCCTCGCTGTTGCGCGGCTTGACACGACGTTTCTCGGGTCACCAGTGCAACGCCCTCGATGCCCTCATCGTACCCTCCACCGCGATGCGCGACCGGCTCCTGTCCTATGGCGTCAAGACACCCCTCACGGTCTTGCCCACCGGTATTCCCGTCAGCCACTTTAGCCACGGTGACCGGCAAGGTTTTCGCCAGCGTCACGGCCTTTCCGAGGATCAGCCGGTGGCTCTGTATGTGGGTCGCGTAGCTCATGAAAAGAACATCGAGTTTCTGTTAGATGCCTTGCGCTGGGCAATACCCCGGTGTCCTAATCTGTTGTTGATGATTACCGGGGAAGGCCCGGCGCTGCCAAGGCTCCAGATTCGGGTGCGCGCCATGGGGCTTGGAACGCGGGTGCGATTTCTCGGCTATCAGGATCGTAACGGGGAACTTCCCGATATCTACGCGGGTTCAGACGTATTTGTGTTTGCCTCGCGTACCGAAACCCAGGGGCTGGTATTGTTGGAAGCCTTGGCTTCCGGCCTGCCAGTGGTCGCGCTGCCGGCCATGGGTACTTGCGATATTCTCGACCCCGGCCGGGGTTCGGTGGCGGCACCGGACGATCCGGAGGGTTTTGCCGGTGCCCTGCTCGGAGTACTGAATGATCCCGCCCGGCGTGCCAGTCTGGCACAAGAGGCCAAGGTGTACGCCCAAGAATGGCTGGATTCGGTCATGGCTACGCGCCTGGCGGCGTTTTATGCTAGTTGGGTGGGTGTGAACACAGTCGAAATGCTTGCCAGGCAGGGAACCAATTCCCCCTCTCCCTGCGTTGAATTTAACTGAGACACCGAGGCAGCTTTATGGAAAGTCCCTTCAAGGGCCAAACCGGCTGGCGGCGTCTCTGGAATGCCCTGCATTATTCCCTCGACGGTTTGGCCGCCGCCTTTCGCCACGAGGATGCCATCCGTCAGGAGGCCTGGCTGGCCGCAGTGCTGGTACCCGCCGCCTTTTTCGTGCCCACGAACGGAGTTGGCCGAGCCCTGCTGATCGCCAGCCTCTTGCTGGTTCTAGTGGTGGAATTGCTCAACTCGGCCATCGAGGCTGCTGTTGACCGGATTTCTCTGGAAAACCATCGCCTGGCCAAGCGCGCCAAAGATATTGGCAGCGCCGCCGTGTTGTTGGCGCTGGTCAATGTCGCGGTTGTTTGGGGCTGTGTGTGGTTCGGGTAGTACCTATTCACATCATCGGTGCCGCATCCGGCTTTGGAGCCCGCGATCCGGGATGTGCTGAAGGCCCAGACACCCTGCGTAACTCCGGTGTTGTATCCAAATTACAGGCACAAGGCATTGACCTTTCCTGGCGAACAATCCTGTATCCCGGCAACGCCAAGCCGATCCTCCGCATTATTCAAGAATTTAACGAACAACTGGCGTTGGAGGTCGCCAGTGTTGCGGCCTCGAGGATCTTGCCTTTGGTCATCGGCGGCGATCACTCCTGTGCCATTGGTACCTGGAGTGGCACCTTTCTGGCGATCCGGCAGCATGGCCCCCTAGGATTGATCTGGATTGACGCTCATATGGACAGTCATACACCACGGACCTCGCCGAGTGGGGCCATTCATGGCATGCCGCTGGCGGTTTTGCTGGGACAGGGTCTTCCGGAACTGGTCAATATCGCCACGCCCAAAGCCAAGTTGCTACCCCGTCATCTCTGCCTGATAGGGATACGCAGCTACGAGGAAGGTGAGGCGGAATTGTTACGAAGCCTGGGTGTCAGGGTGTTTTTCATGGAAGAGGTGAAACGTCGCGGTATTTACAGCGTGATGTCGGAAGCGCTTGAGATTGTCTGTCACGGCACTGCGGGTTTTGGCATCAGCATAGACCTTGACGCCTTTAAGCCCAAGCAAAGCCCTGGCGTGGGTTCCCCGGAAAAGGGCGGACTGCATTTCCTGAAACTCATCCAGGTGATACGCGGCATCGCCAGCCATCCCCGGTTGCTGGCACTGGAGCTGGCGGAATACAACCCCCGCCACGACTGTCAACGGCGCACGCTGCGGTTGATCGGAGATTTAATGGCCGCTTTAGGTCAGCCTGGCGAATATCCGCAGGGTGGCGGCATTCAGGTCGAGCCCGTCATGAACGAGGGTCTGGAATGCCATCTGGAGGCTATGGGTGAATAACGAAAAAGAGCCACGATGACAAGTCATGACATCATTGATCAACGGATTACAAACAATTTTGGAATAACGGGTAGCAGCATCACCGTTTTGCGTGCCTTCAACATTGGAGAGAGAGTTAATTTACA
>JBAXSA010000323.1:0-3784 GCA_037130945.1 Pseudomonadota bacterium
GGCAATCTGCTCATCAGCCTCTTGATTATTGCCGCGTTTGGAGTGGCGCTGGAGGCCTATTTCCGGCATACCCGCCACATCGCGAGGCAAGTGAGAAAGGCCAATACCCTGCTGGAGGAGATCCGTGGATCCGATTCGCCCTCGCCCGAGGAAACCAGACTCCGCTTCGTACTGAGCTGGTTGCCATTCAAATCCGGCATCGAAGCGCCCGACATGGATATTTTTAAAAGCCCCTGGATGGAATTTCTCAAGAATCTGCATGTGCCAGGCCCGGATCCGCAGGTTCCCATTCGCTCGCTGGCGGAACCCATCCTGTATTTCAACGAGAGTAGCCTGTTTCATGCCCATGTAGATTCCCGTCTGTTCGATGCCATGCCAGGCTATCTGGCGCGCGGGGGCATTCTCGGCACTTTCATTGGCCTGGTCGCGGGTATTTATCTGGTTCAGGGAGGCTTCACTGCGGGAGAGACGGAGATGAAAATCGCGCTCGGCCAGCTGATGGGGGGGGCCTCAACCGCATTCAATGCCTCGATTGTCGGGATCTTTCTTTCCGTACTCTTCTCCGTCCTCGAAAAACGCCGACGCTACCAGACGTTACGACTGGTGCGCCGGTTTAGCGAACTTCTGGAAGCCGCGCTGGAGGTCTCTCCCCCGGAAAACAACGCCCTGATCAAGATTCATGAAGTCCAGCAGGCACAGCTTGCAGAGTTGCAGAAGCAAAACGCTCAATCCAAGACCTCCACGGCATTTCAGATCAATGCCCTCGCCAGCATTCTCAATACCACCATGGGCAAGTGGGCAGAAACCATGGTGAGCCAAAAAAATGAACGTTCACAATCGGATCAATTGGGGTTGCAGCAACTGGTGACGCAATTGTCCGAACAGCTGCAAGGGGCAAACCGGTTGCAGATGAGCGGTCTTCAGGACAGCTTGCGCCAACAGCACGAGATGCTTGTGGCGACCCAGAAAAATCTTCTGGAATCTAACCAGGGTTCCCTCCAGCAGGTGGGGCAAACCGTTCGCGAATCTCTCGACAAAACGCAAGCGCGGCTGACTTATCAGCAGCGTGAATCTTCCGGGGCCTTCACGGATGCCCTGGAGCGAATTCTGGGCGGAATGGATCAGACACGATCTGTCATCCAGGGGAATCAGCGCGAAACGCAACAACTGCTCTTGACTTCGCGGTCACAAATCACCGATCTCCAGGACGGCTTACGCCAACAGCACGACATTCTCGTGTCAACCCTGAAAAAACTTCTGGAATCCAACCAGGGTTCCCTCCAGCAGGTGGGCCAAACCGTCCGGGCATCCCTGGATGAGACGCAGTCGCGGATTTCTTCTCAGCAGCGCGAATCTTCCGGGATGTTCACCGCCTCTCTGGAGCAAATTCTGGCCGGACTGGATCAGACCCGTGTTGCTATCCAGGGGAGTCAGCGCGAAACACAACAACTGCTTGTGACTTCGCGGTCACAAATGACCGATCTCCAGGACGGCTTGCGGCAACAGCACGACGTACTCGTTGGAACCCTGAAAAAATTGATGGAATCCAATCAGGGTAGCCTTCAGCAGGTCGGCCAAACCGTCCGCGCGTCCCTGGACGAGACGCAGATGCGGGTCTCTTCTCAGCAGCGTGAATCTTCCGGGGCGTTTACGGCCTCCCTGGAGCAAATTCTGGCCAGCCTGGATCAGACACGCGCCGCCATCCAGGACAGTCACCGCGAAACGCAACAGTTGCTCATGACCACGCAACAACTCCTGGCCGCTACCGACAATCTTCTGCACACCTTCAGCCAACAGGACGAACAAACGCGTGAAGGCATGGATCGACGGTTGACGGGATTTCATGAATTGCTCGTCAACCTCAATGCCAACCTCCGCGAACAAAACGCCACCCTGGCATCGGCCTGGAGCGATCACCGGGAAACGGCACAAAACGGCCTGCAGGATGTTGTTCGCGGGATGCGCGAAACCCTGGATGGGACAGGGGCCGAGATGGCGACGCAGCTGCTGAACGTGGCTGGCGAGTTCAGCGCCCCGTTGCGTATGGCCAGCACCGAGTTGGCCGCCGTGGCGCCTCGGCTACAGGCCATACAGGAGGAAATGTCCCGGCAAATTCAGACCCTTGTGAGCGGTATGGCCGAAACCCGCGTGGCCAGTCTTCCCGCCAATGATCTGACCGTCAGCACCCTGCCCTCTCGCGACGAGACCTCGTTGCTGCTACCACGGCTTGAGCAGGTCTTGAACGTCTTGACGGAAAACGTCGCCGCCATGAATCAAAACGCCTGGCAACTGCAACGCGCCGATACCTCCCGGAATGACCTGGTGCAGACACTGGCCGAATTTCTCGCCGATTTTCGAGAAAATCTCCGCTCCGAGTCCGCAGCGGGTCATAGTCTGCTCGGTGCCGTGGCAAGTCTGGAACGCGCTACTCAGGAACTCGGCAACCGCTTGTCCAGCACTCTGGATAAACTCGGTGCCGGTAATCGGGAAGTCTTCGCGGGATTCCATCAGACGGCGGATCAGACTTCCACGCAAGTCGGCCAGGTCATTGCCACATTACACACGGCCCAGCAAGATCTGCGTGATCTTTTTGCCAGCATCCCGCAGATCGTGCAACAGCCTCTGGGACGGCTTGAAGAACATAGCGCAACCCTGATCCGGGTGTTTGAACAGTTGGAAAACGTCAACCTTTCGGCCTTCCAGGTATTCAACGAGGGCCATCAGACCGCCCAATCCCTGCAAAAATCCCAACAGCAGTTGAGTCTCGGCAACAGCGAGATGCAGGATGTCATCCGGCAGAGCTGTGCTACTTTCCAACAGGCGGCTGACAATCTGAACCAGGCTGCGGATCGGGTGATTCAGGTCTTTAGCTATTCCTCCCAGATGTCCGAAGCGACCCTCCTGGGCATGGACGGCATGCGTAACTTTGCCGCGACCTTCGAGCAAGCCCAGAGCCGTTTCATGCAGCTCATCGTGGCCATGGAATCCGGCGCCACGATGATCGCCCTGGCAGGAGAAAAGTTTGAATCGGGCACCCAGCAGCTCGAACGGGTGGCCTCGTCCCTGACCGGCGTTCAGGAAATCGCGGGTCAGACCCTGTCCACCATCACCGCCGCCCATGAACAACTGCGCACCCTTTGGCAAAACTACAGCAGCCGTTTCTCGCAAGTGGATACGTCACTGGAACAGACGTTTGTCCATCTCAATAAGGGTCTGACGGAATTTTCGGAGCGTGTGATCACCTTCATCGCCGGTCTGGACGACCATACGGGTGCCGTCACCGAAAAACTGGGGGGTGTCGTCGGTGAATTCGGATCCAAACTGGATGACCTAAATGATGTGATGAGCGATTTTCTGGACAAGATGTCCGGAAAGTTGATTGCGCCCATGCACGCCACCTCCGTACAAATTGCCCAGGCCGGGGAAAAAATCCATTCCAGTCTCCAGCAATTCGAGCGCTTATCCGCCAACCTGTCCGGACTCGGCAACGAAAGTCAGGAAGCCAGCTCCACCATTGCCGCAATACCGGATCAGATCACGGCCAATATCGCACTCATGCACCAGCAGTTGGAGACCAACTGGGATAAATATCAGACGGAATTGCATCAGATTAATTCCACCTTGCAGCAAACGGTTACCACCTTTAATAGTGATGTGCGCGAATTTTCTTCCGAGAAGGTTCTGGAATTCGTCGGGGGCGTGGACGAACATATGGATCAGCTTTCCACACAGATGCGCGAGCTGCTCGACTCCTTTAATAACAAACTGGATGTGTTGAATGAGT
>JBAXSA010000324.1:0-3782 GCA_037130945.1 Pseudomonadota bacterium
CAACCTACATTTGTTCATCCGTCCGACACCCGCGAAAAATACGCCCACGCCACACGGTAATCGGCCTCGCGGCTGGCCAGGGCGAAAGGGGTAGTATAGCGGCGAGTGCGAGTTTGAGGGCCGCCGGGCTGGGTGTCGTCCTGGACGGTGGTGGTCACGGGCTGCCAGCGGGCAGGGTGCCAGCCTCCTGCATTTGGCGGATGTCATCCCAGCCATATTTGCCGGTTTTGCTCCGGCCCTCGGGGGTGGTGAAGGTTACCTCCGCGTCTTTTTTACCGGCCTTGCGCGGCAGGCCCACACCCACCAGCCCCTTGCTGTTGGTGAAGATGATGCGGCCCGCCAGGTCGTATCAGGTGTCGCGCTCGTACTGTTGCATCACCGGAAACTGGACGCGGTAGATGAGCAGCAGTTCGTCCAGCGTCAGACCCAGCGCCTGGGCCACCAGCACGTCGATTTCCACCAGCGCCATGCGCCGGGCGTAGTCGGTGCGCAGGGCGCAGTCGCGTTGCCAGGTGGGGGTTAGGTTGGCGAAGAAGTCTTGCGGCAAGCGTGGGTTGTCGGACTGGCTCCAGCGTTGGGTGGCGAAGGAGGGGGTGAAGACTTCGGCCCACAGGGGAGCGTAGTGGGTGGTAAGGCAGTTGAGGGCGAGGGCGCGGGCCGCAAGTTCGACGGTCAGCTTTTGCGGGATTGGAAGCTGGCTAACAAGCGTAATATTTGCGTGTCCCATACCCGTCGATTTAACCCGGAAATCGGCTGGAATGGATTGGCTATAGGCAAGAAAACCGACAACCTCCGAAGATGATTTGAATGCGTGGCTAAGTGTCGTGTTTACATGCCCCACACCCGGCGGCACCATCGTAGTAATCAGTGTGCGCTCCGACGAAGGTCCAATCATCTCCCGATTGACTACTCGAAAACACCCCGTCACCAACTTCGCCCCCGCCTCCCCCGGCTCCACCCAACTCACCCTCGGCGTCCGGCGCAAATACTCCTCCCGATCCGCCATTGGCCGGTAGTTGCTGCGCGGCAGGTAGTTGTCTGGCAGGGTTTCGAGGTCGAGCGTGTCGTAATGGCCTTTTTCGCTGCAAATGGCGCGTGGCGTTTTGTTAAACGGATTGGCCAGGAAGAAGTGCGGGCCGGACAACACCCAGTCTCCCGGCGTGGCTGCAAAGGGCGAGGTACGGTCGGCATTGCGGATGATTGTACCATCATGCTGCTGCATGGTTTCGTGCCACATCTCTGTCGAGTAATAGTCTTCACCCAGATCAGCCAAACGGCGCGGATAGGCGGCGAGTTTAGCCAGCACACTGGAAAGCTGCCCGGCGTGTAGCGCTGGCAGGCGGGCACGGCGCGGTGGCGTACCGGGTTCGTCGTAGAGCTGTGCAAAAACGGCCAACTCTGCGTCGCCCACACGGACGATGCGATTACGGTGGCCAGCGGTATCCCATTGATTGTCTTCGGTCTTGATGCCACCCGTAAGGCCCGCGCCATCATGCGCATAACATGCGTCAACGGTTCTGGGAATGAATAGATTGGCCAATTGGTCAAAGCCCGGCTGGTCTGATGGCGGGCCGTAAAGGTTGATGCTGTACTTCACGCGATCGCCAATCGGAAACAGCATGAACTGGTTCTGAAATTGAAAATGCGTCCTCAGCCGCTCATACACCGCCTCACGCAACGCCCCACCCCTTGGGTCATCATACGGCCCTTCCGGGTGCAGATAGCCGACTACGCCACGCTGCCCGGCCAGCCTCCAACCAACCGGCAAAAAACACTTGTAGAGATTGGTCTGCACACCCTTGAGCAGCGGGTAGTTTTGCTGGGCGTTGAGGTAGTTCTGGGTGGCCTCGGCCTCTTCCAGTTCGCTGGTCCAGTCGGCTTGTAGTTTGGGAAACTGTGCGAATGCCGCTTTGCGTTGTTGCGCGAGTTCCGTGGCGCTCAACTTGCGTATGGCCACCAGCGGATTGGCTTCGCCCAGGATACCGGCCTCGTTCCATTCGACCTTGAGCCAGGGCGGATTCCCCAGCACCAGATCAAAACCGCCCCGGCTGGCGAAGAGGTCGGCGAAGGTCAGTTCCCAGTGCATGAACAGGCGTTTCCGGGCAATGGCCTCGACGGTGACCACACGCGAGAAATGCTGGCGCAGTTTGCTGATGCGTAACTGACCGAAGGTATCGTGCAGGCTGATTTGCGCCGGGGATGTGGCCCACTCCGGGGACAGGGTACTCAACAGGTCGTCCCGTGCGGCGGGTGGTGGCGGCGCGGCGTTGAAGTCGAACTCGGCTTGCGGGTTCAGATCGACGATGTTGCCCTCCAGGATGGCGCCGATTTCCAGCCACCATTGCTCGCGGCTGGGCAGGTCGGCGCTTTGGGTGATCGGCCAGAACCAGAGCGCGCACCAGTAATCCATCACCAGCTTGAGGCGGCGGTAAGGCGTGGCCTGGTCGTCGTCCAGATTGAACAGACCCCGGACGCGGATGGCCTCCTTCTGGGCGCGGGTCGTGGCATTTTCCGTGACATTTCCCGTGACTGAAGAGGCTGGCCACAGCGCCAGGGGGTCTTCGGTGTTGGCGCGATCCTTGGCCATCTGCCGGGCGTGTTGATCCCACAACTGGTCGATGGCGTCGGAGAATTGCCCGAGACGCCGGATTTCGTGCGCATCCAGTGGCTTGTTGAAGGCCGTGCGCCAGGTTTTGAGGCGCTCGAAATCCGCTGGGTAGAGCTGTTTGGCCACCTTGTCGGTGTAGTGGGCCATGTCGGGGTCGGGCAGCAGGAAGTGATAGACCTCATCCGCCTGACGGTCACCTCTGATACCTCTGGCTCCCACGCTCCAGCGTGGGAGCAAGTCCCGACGCTCCAGCGTCGCGTCCAGTGTGGTAGATCGGTCTTGCGGATATGGCAGCGATCCCGCTTCATGGGTCTCTCGACGCTGGAGCGTCGCGACTTGCTCCCACGCTGGAGCGTGGGAGCCAGGAAAGTCGGGAAAGCCGGGAAAACCGCAGTGGCGCGGGGCAGGCCTGCCGCCTTTGCCCAATAGCTGGGCGGAAAATACCTCGCGCCGGGCACCAATGAGGCTGTTGCCGGCAAAGAGCTGGTAACCAAACCAGGGCACCCGCGCGGCCTTGGGCAGTTGGCCGGGTTCCGCCGGTTCGCCATAGATGGCGTTGAGCCAGAGACTGACCTCGGCCAGCTCGGTGGCGATGGGGTTCAGGTCAACGCCGTACACATTGCGGTCGGCGATGTACATGCGGGTCTTTTGCAACTCGGCGGGGTATTGATCGTGCGGGATGCGGCGCTTGAGTTCGGCCTGCTTGTGCTCCAGATACGCCTCGGCGAGCTGATTGACGGCCTCGTTCAGGAACGCCGCGCTGCCCATCGCGGGTTCGACCAGGGTGAGCGTGAGGATGTCGTCGGCGGTTTTTATAGTCTTCAGCAATTCCTTGAGCGCGTATTTGACCAGACACCGGGTCAGCACCTGCGGGGTGTAGTAGCTGGCGCTTTTTTGCCGGTCGCGCCCGGCCAGACGGTAGATGAAGGTGTCACGCGGATACTTGCGTAGAACCCTGTGGCGGTTGTCGTCGATGTCGTGGACGCGCTCGCCGAGCCGGTAATCCTCGATGCGACTCGCGGGGACAAACCAGGCGCTGTCCATGAGGTCGGTGCCGCCGCCGCCGCTGTCTGGCTCGCCGTCTTCCTCGTCGTCATCACTGGCGCGGGGGGTGGCTCTGCGGGGTTCAGGCTGGACTTCGTAGAGGTCTTCGGGCGCGAAGAAGCCGCGATAG
>JBAXSA010000325.1:0-3779 GCA_037130945.1 Pseudomonadota bacterium
ACCCACTTACACTGGCGGGTTGTGTCCTCACGCTCCGTGGCCATGGCTTCGGTCTCGGCCTGCGCCTTGCGCGCAGCCGCAGCCCGAAATGCCAAGGCCGCAAGTCCGACAGGTTCCTAGGCAGCTCGCCACTTAACCAACACCAGCGCAGGATGTTGTGCGCCTTCTGCTCCGTCGCGACCAGTCTTATGCCATTCGCTATGCGCGCACAGAGAATAGGCAGGATGCGGCTTGTGCGAGGAACACCAGATACAACGACCGGCGCAAATTGCCACCAATTCGTCTTTCAGATTGATCTGTGGGGTTTCTATGTTCATCTCGCACCTCCTGGCTATCGCACACTCTCCACTATATATATGTCCGAGAAAGGCGAAATGTTACATAGAAATCTGAAAAATGTTGCAGTTATTTTTGGCGCAGGGTTCGCGCCAGCGCCATCGTAGAGCGTAATCGTCGTCCGTACGCGTCAACCGACGCTTTCTAAGACACAAAGTCGGTTACGCGTAATCGCTGCTTCTTATCCGACTAAGCGTGGCGACTAAGCGTGGCGACTAAGAATAAAGACGAAGAAATGCGCACCATACTTTGTCTTTCTTCATATTTCTTCCTTGTCTTTCGTGTCCCCTCCCAAATCCGCAACCCACAATCTTCCAATCTTCCATTCTTACAGCTCCACAGTGGTGCGTTGCATCAGCAGACTGGGCTCGGTAAGGCCCTCGATCTTGTGCAGGCCATCCACCAGGTCTTTCTGGTATGACGGATCCAACAAGCGTACCTGATAGGAATATTCGATCCGGTCGCCTTGCACCGCCTCGCGCATGGCGATCATCTGGAACGCGGAGCAGCACTGCCGCATCACTTCCTGAATCTCGTGTTCGTGTGCAACGTTCGGCGGCAACAGAAACCTGACCAGCCCTTCGTATTCCCGGCGCGAGGCAAACGGCGACCAGTGCAACAGCATCATCGCGATGGACAGCGCAATCGTTCCCACAATGGCCACGCCAAACACGTTTGCCCCGCAGGCGATCCCCACACCCAACGAAGCGAACAGAAACATCATGTCACGTGGATCCCGGATCTGCGTGCGAAACCGGATTACGGCGAGAGTCCCCAGGATCCCCAGTCCGCGAGCCAGATTGTTCCCGATGGCCATGATCACCATGCTCGTAATCATGCCGCCCAGCACCAGCGTGTGCACAAAGGACCGGGAGTACGACAGCCCCTGGAACGTCCAGCGGTACACGGCGGCAAAGATCGAACAGAGGACAAAGCTCGCCATGAGCCCGCAGATCCAGACGCACCACATCCCCCTCGTTGGCAAGCTTCCCGGCAAAAGGCCCCATCAACCGGATCTGCCCGTTGGTCAGCCCGTACGCCGATAAAAAATGCGTCCGTGCGGTCGTGTCCGCCACCGGATCGAACGGCACCACCACCAGATAGCCGCCGGCTTGGAGCACGGTGCCGGCTGGGAAGGTGTAGGCGATCCCGCCGCTAAGCCGCCAGGCGCCACCCACATCCACGTTCACATTGGTCAGCCCCACCGGCGCGCCCGATGGGTTATACAACTCCACAAACTCATCGTTCTCGTTGTTCTCAGGGTTGTTGGCCGTGGCGGCCGGATGATACATGACCTCGCTGATCACAATCTCGGACGTGGCCGCAAGACGATTCGACGCGCCGGGCGTAGGCGTCAATTGCAGCCAATACGCCGCGCCGTCCGGATAGCGCCCCGACGGCTTGGAGTTCTCCTGCCCCTGCAGGCGCACCGCGTCCGCCACCCGATCCTGGCCGTTGCCCGGCAGATACGACAAAAACACCGTGTCATCCGCCTTGTTGAGACCAAACCCGGCGATCAGGTTTGTGTGAAAACCCGTGACCTCGTCCCACCAGCGCCACCCGCGCGCCGCAATCGTGTTGGTAGCAGGGATCTGCCACTTCTTAAGATTGTCCGCGTCGTCGCTCAAATACCACCCGCCACTGAACGTGACCTGCGATGCCGTGGTGTTGTAGAGTTCGATCCAGTCGTTGTCCGGGTCCGTATGCGCCAGAACCTCGTTGATGACAACATCCGTGATCGGCTCCGGATACGCCGCACCGGGCGAGCCATCCCGGTACGCGCTGGGCCGCCAGTTCTGCCAGTAGTCCAGCACATGGTTGGTTTGCGTCATGGACAACGGCACCAGCGAGTGCCCGGCGCCATCCGTGGCCGGGAACCAGGCGTTGTTGTAGGTGAAGGCGGCGATGGTGCGCCCCGCGCCATCCGCCACTTCGATGGCCTCGCCGGCATCGGACAGGCTTTGCGCCGGGAACTGGAACTCGCCGGCGATCTTCGCGCCTGACACGCCCGGATAGCGATTCGTAAAGGCCGCCCGATTCGCAACCACCAGCACATAGCCGCCAGCCGCCAGCGTATCCACGCTTCCCTGAGTGAAGTCGAACGTCACGCCATGGCTGAGCCGCGTCCCTGCCAGACCGATCACGCCCAAACCCGTGTTTCGCAGTTCGATGTATTCGTAATCGCCCGCGCTGTACGAGAGGTTCGTCTCCGCGCCTGCGGGTGACCGGGGATGAAACATAAGTTCCGTGACGCGCAATGGCGCCAACACTTCCGGCACAAAGTTCGCGTCCACGAGTGCGCTCCAGGTATTGGTGCTCAGCATAGCACGCGCCTTGACCTGCACGGTGCGCGTCAGTGCCACCGGGTTGGTGTACCGGATACCCACGGCTGCACCTGTACCGTACTGCCGCGGATCGCTGCCGTCGAACGTGTAGTAGATGGCGTTGGTGGCGCTCATGGACAGCAGGAAGCCGTTTGTGAAGATGCCGCCGTACTGATTGAACTCCGGGGCGTCAATCGCGGGAAACACGCCGATGTTCCGGAACTGCCGCAGCACAATGGCCCCGCGCCGGGGAAGGTAGGTGTTGAGCACCCAGTCGCGTTCAGTCCGCCACTGCGCCAGCGTGTGCGCGGCATTGCCATCCTGATCTCCCCAGCGCGCGCTCTCGGCCACAATGCCCGGCTCGATCCGGCCGGCGAGCTCGCCATAGCGCGCCGCGGCAGCCTCGGGCGTGAGCGCGCCACCGTGGAACAGATGCTTCTGCATACGATCCGCAAACTGCAGCCGAAACTCCGCATTCCCGAACAACGCGCCCCGCAACCCGGTCGGATCGCCCTGGGCCGTCATGTCGAGGTTGGTGCCGCCATCGCCGGTATCGGTCATGCCGGCTTCGGAATCCCAGACGCACCACTTGAAGCCGGTGCTGGTCGCGTTGTCGCGGTCGCGCATCATGCACAGATTGGCATTGAGCCAGTCCCGGTTGCCGTACCACATCTGCAGCAGCACGTAATCGCTGTAGTTTGCCGCGTCAAAATAGACGGGGTATGCGGGATTGCGTGTTCGGTCGGGGTTGTTCCCCTGAATCTTCTGGTACACCGCATTGGTGAGAGTTCCTGCGTTAACCATGCCCAGCAACGCATAGAAAGCCGTGCTGTCGCCCTGATCCCATTCGCTGTTAAAGACATCCCAGTTGTTCGCCGAACCACCAAAGTAGTCGGCGGCAAAATCGCCGGTCAGCTTCTCCGAGATTTCGTACACCCCCCAGTACAAGCCGTCCAGATAGACGTGCGTAGGCGAGCTGTGCGGCGCAGGGTTGCCCATGTCGCGCTGGAGCTGGGCGGCAAAGGTATTGCGCAGATATTGCGCCTGCGTGTGCAGGGAACCGTTGTTCCAGGCATCCAGCCCGCCTCCGCGCACCACCAGGTCGTTGAAGGAACCCGC
>JBAXSA010000326.1:0-3766 GCA_037130945.1 Pseudomonadota bacterium
TGGGCAACTGGAAAGGGCTTATTCTCTCTTTCAGGATGCCTTGGTAAGAAACCCAAATTCGGCAAAAGTACATAGGGCACTGGCAGGTGTCTTGAAAGATCTTGGGAACATTCAGACTGCAGAGCATCACTTGCGGCGTGCGCTCGAACTGAATCCCATGGATCACATAGCTCACGGAGGCTTGTTGTTCATCATGAATTATGCTTTCAGCCAGTCGCCTGAAAAAATCCTCGATGATTCCCGGCGTTGGGTACACAGGGTACTCTCCGATGTGGTTCGCAACGCTGCCTATCAACAGCGATTTTCGCGTCTTCCCCGTCAGGGACGGCGCTTGCGTATAGGGTACGTCTCCGGCGATTTCCGTCGCCACGCTGTGAGCTATTTTGTAGAATCTTTGTTTGCACACCATGAGCGTGCCAGGATTGTAGTTTTTGCCTATTCGACCCATCTAAAACGCGATGCGGTGACGGAACGTATTAACCGGCGGGTGGATTATTGGTGTTCACTCTGTGGTCTAACCGATGAGGCTGCTGCGGAGCGAATTAGGGAAGATCAAATTGATGTGCTGATTGACCTCTCGGGTCATACAGACTATAACCGGCTTGGTCTATTTGCCCGCCGGGCGGCACCAGTTCAGGCCCATTATCTTGGTTTCCTCGGCACCACCGGACTCACAGAAATGGACTACTGGATTGGTGACGACATTCTGACGCCTCCGGAAATCCGGGGACATTTTTCTGAGACGCTGTGGCCCTTGCACCGTGTATGGGTGAGCTATGCCGGCTCCGCTGAAGCACCGGAAACTTCATGGCAACCGGCAATTGATGGCACGATTTGGCTGGGAAGTTTCAACAACTTGGGCAAACTTACACCAGCGACGATTGATCTGTGGGCACGGGTGCTTCATGCAATACCTGAAGCAAAACTGCTTCTGAAAACGAAAGCTCTGTCCGATGCCCGCAATCGCCAGAGGGTGCTGGAAGAATTTGCCCAGCAAGGTGTCGAACCTGAACGGATCGAACTCAGGGATTCTTGGGTGACTCCCGATTGGCCAGCCCACATGGCCTATTATGACCGGCTTGATATCGCCCTTGACCCGATATACGCCGTGGGTGGCGGCACCACGACCTGTGATGCGCTGTGGATGGGGGTACCCGTGATTACCCTGGTGGGCGACCGTATGGCGTCGCGCATGACGGCATCCATGCTGCATGCCATTGGCCTTCCGGAGTGGATTGCTGAAAGCAAGGACGACTATATCGCCAAGGTCGTGGCACTAGGCCGCGATGTGGCGTTGCGTCAGTCGTTGCGCTTCACCCAGAGGGAGCGTATGGCACAAAGTCCCTTGTGTGACGGGAAGGGATTGGCTTTGGCCCTGGAAGATGCCTATGAGGGCATGTTTGATCGATGGTATGCGACGCACGCCAACACCACTACGTCGGAGGAGTAAGAGTTGACATGATCCACGATATAATACAGCAACCTATTGCTCGTCAGACCACTTCATGGCGGACGCCACCCGACCCCCGGCCCGACCTGAATTTCGTGGTGAGGGATTTCCAGCGCACGTTCCTGCGCGTAGCCGACAACCTGCGCTGGTACGAACAGACCTGGCTGGGCGTACCCATCTGGCAACTGCCAGACGACCTGATGGTTCTGCAGCGCATTCTGTTCGACGCGAAACCGAAATGGATCGTGGAGACCGGCACCAAGTTTGGCGGTTCGGCCCTATTTTTTGCTTCGCTACTGGCATTGATGGGACGGACGGTGAATACCCCTGGGGGGGTGATGACCGTCGATATTGAGGAGACGGCTTACGCACGAGCCTTGCTCGATGGGGACTCGCCACAGCGGCATTCGCTTGCTGGGCATGTCCGCCAGCGGATCATTGGGGACGCCAAATCACCCGATGTGGTGGCGGCGGTGAGCGCAGCAATAGCTGCTGATCCTGATTCGGTGTTGGTGTTTCTTGACGATTGGCACGATGGGGATCATGTGTATGCCGAATTGAATGCCTACGGTGCCCTGGTGCCCGAAGGTGACATTCTGATTGTCGCCGATACCAGCTTCCAGGATCTGGCCGATACGCCCATCGTGGCCCCGAGCGCCAAATATCGGGATCCCCACGTCTCCAATCCGCGTGTCGCACTCCAGCGATTTCTCGCCGAACGACCGGGACGCTTCGAGGTGGTGTTGGAATATACCCAGCAAGGCATCAGCAATTTTCCCGACAGTATTTTGAGAAGAACGGGGATACCTTGGTGATGCGGCAACCGGAAGCAAAAGGCTTGTTCTGTAGATCAGACAAAAAGGGGCAGCAATGACACAACGCACAAACCGGGTTCGCGACGAAGACGCAGTGGTTTCCTTTGCCTCGCCGCCACCCGTGATGAGCCGATCCGAAGCAACGCGTATAGTCTCCGACGCCTTTGCCATTTGGCAGGCGAAGACAGTGGAGGAGGCCAGCAAAATCGCCGATGTTCTCGAAAAGGAGTTTCCCGATCATGCCACGCCGGACGGGTTTTGGGACAGTGCGTCTTCCCAGGCCTTTCGCGACTTCTTTGTTTGGGGCCATGACCACGATTTTGGTCAGGGAGTGACGAGAAAAGGCGCCATGAGTACCCGGCACCTTGAGATTGCTGCTGAGGCGATCGAACACGGCATGCTGCCGGCCTCGTTGAGTGGCAAACAAGTTCTCGATGTGGGTTGTTGGAGCGGGGGCGATTTGCTGATGCTGGTGGGACTCGGTGCCACCGTCACCGCCATTGAAGAGCATCCCATCGCGGCACGCGCGGCGCGGTGCCTTTTGGAATTGTTCAAATGCCCCGCCGAGATTGTGAAAGACAGTTTGTATCGCGAACGGCAGGCGTGGGCGGGACAGTTCAATTATGTGTACTGTTCCGGGGTGATCTACCATGTCACCGATCCCTTGCTTTTCATGCGCATCCTGTTTGCCTACCTCAAACCTGGAGGCGAGGTGTTCCTTGAAACGAAGGCCACGTCTGGCAAGGGCAGTGTCTGTACCTATTCTGGAACAATGGAAAAAGGCTGGAACTGGTATGCGCCTAACGAGACGGCTTTTGGTCGCTGGTTGGTGGACGCGGGGTTTGACGCAGACAGCGTGCGAGTTTTCCGTCGCAATAATGGCCGTTTGCTCGCAGCAGCGCGAAAAACCGAGAACCGCGCAATGCGGGAGACGGCGGGCTTCTCACGTCCCGGTAGTTGGCTCGAAGGCATGGTTTGACCCCGCCGACTGCGGCTCGCCTCCCTCACTCAACCTAGGAATTTAGGCATCAGCCATGATTCGCCACGGAATACACAAACAAGCCATCGTCGATAGCCAGGGCGACTGCGAACTACCCGATACGACCGTCATCGAACCTGGCTGTGTCCTCTATGTTGGCCCACAGGGTCGGATCCACTTGGGCGAGCGCAACATTCTCGGTACTAATGTCAGCATCCGCATCGATCAAGGATGGCTGGTGACCGGCGATGATGTCTCATTCGGCCCCGGCTGCCAGATCTACGACCCGTGCGCCGGGCTCGAGATCGGCCACCACTGCCAGATTGCCAGTGGCGTTCTCATTTGCGGTGTTAACCATGGTCAGATGCGCACCGATATCCCCATGCGTCAACAACCGACCGAGAGCCTGCCAATCCGGATCGAAGACGATGTCTGGATTGGCATGGGGGCAATCATCCATCCGGGTGTGGATAGTGCGCTACAGGTAATGCTGGGGGGCAAGTGACTATTGACAGAATGATA
>JBAXSA010000327.1:0-3762 GCA_037130945.1 Pseudomonadota bacterium
GGCCTGCCCCTCGCACACCTTCTGGAAGGCCGAGCGCGATCACATCCACCGCTGCCTGAAGGACATCTCCCTGGAAGAGATCCGCACCTTCGAGCAGGCCAGCCGTACCTGGCGCCTGGCCGACGCGCTGCCCGAGAAGAAGCTCAAGCCCCGTGTCAAGAAAGCCGCGAAGCCCGCCGCCAAGAAGGCCCCTGCCAAGGCCGCGAAGCCCGCCGTCAAGAAGGCTCCCGCCAAGAAGGTCTGAGCCTCCCTGCTCCTAAAGCGAAGAGGCCGCCCGGTGGGCGGCCTCTTCGCTTTAGGAGTCATGCAGCTGTTGATTGAGATATGGGTACCAAGCGCTTAGGCCGAGGCCGGGACGGAGTTGCCGAAGCCATGGCGGGCCCGGAACCGCTCGACCCCCGCGTCCGGCAAGGTGGACAGGTCCGCCAGGGTCACGGACCGCAGGCGGTGCATGACCGTTTCCCGGGTCTCCTCCCAGAAGTCGTGCACACTGCACGGCTTCTCGGCGGTGCAGCCGATCAGGCCCATGAGGCAGCGCTTCTGCCAGGCCACGCCATCGATGGCGTCGGTCAGGTCTGCCACCGAGATCTCCGAGGAGGCCTTGGCCAGGACCACGCCGCCGTGGTGCCCGCGGCGGGCCACCACCAGGCCCTTCTTGGCCAGCTTGTGGATCAGCTTCGACAGGTACGAGCGGGGAATCCCCGTGGACTCGGCAATGGCCTCGACCAGCACCGGCTGGCCCCCGGGTTCCTGCAGGCATCTCAGGGCGCGCACCGCGTAGCCTGTGGTCTGGGACAGCGGAAGCATGGGACCCTCCTGTGACAAACGTATGGCATAAAACCCTGCTCAACCTTGAAGATGCGCTCGTGGTCTTCCAAATCAATTGACCCTGTGATCCTCATCACGCCATAGGCCCCCTGGAGGGATGTTGTCGAGGATTTGCAGGCTCCATCCTCCCGTCTCAGCAGAAATCGGAGGGGGGTGGAATCGCTTCCGCGAGCACTCGCAGAGCCCCCTCCAACCCAACCACAGACCCTGTGGCGGGGGTCACAAACGGCTTATCCCACTCGGATGAAGCGTGTAAAAATAGAGCATCATGTCTTGATTGGAGAGACCTTTGCGAACCACCCTTGCGATCCTGCTTCTCGCCGCAGCCCTTGGCTGCTCGAACCCGATGAACACCAAGCTCCCCCAGGACTTGTCCAAGATGGAGTCTATCAAGCCCTCCGTGGACAAGCTCGGCCCTGAGGACAAGGAGCTGTTTGGCGCCTACATCATGCGGCACCTGGTCGCCTCCTCCCAGGGCGCCAGCCCCATCCCCGCGGGCATGACCATCGGAAAGTGCATCCAGGACCAGAAGGCCTATGTCCAGGAACATGGGTCCGAAGAAGCTGCCCGGAAGAGCCGGACAGGCAGCCCCGCCCTGAAGAAGAAGTAGGCGCTGACGCCTCCAAGGCCCTGGCATCCCGCTCCAGGCGGACTGGCCATCCTGACATCAGGATTCCAGTGCCAGCGGAACGCCAGCGCGTCGGTTTTGGCATCGGCCTTCAGGGCGGCGCAACGGCTCCACCGGGTTTCAGCCAGAAAGGCCTTCAGCTCGACTTTTGGCAAACCGCCCGGCATCAGTAGCCAGCCATGATCCGTGACCACCACCAGATCAGTCCAGCCGGTTTTGAGGAGCGTACCGATTCGGCTGGCCAGATCGCGCACTTCCGTACTCACACTACGGGCGAGCTTCCAGCCTTCGGTGTGGCCGCGCTTGTCGAGCGTACCGGCTTCCGTCCAGGCCGACCCGGAGGGGTCGCCGGTGTCGTTCGCACCAAGGCACTGCCATCCCCGTTCCTTCATGACCGCCGTAAAGCGATCCTGCGTCAGGAACTGACCCGTGGTCACCAGCCGCGTGGCGAACTCGTCGCCAGCGTCCCCACCCCGAACTGCGTCGGCGACTGGAGAGGCCGCAGGCTTGGCGGTCGCCGTGACCGATGGAATGCCTGACCACTCCCAGTCCAGGGTCGATTCAATTCCGGCCGACGCCAGTTTGTCGGCCAGTTGCCGGGCAACATCCATGCGCAGGCCATCCGCGAACAGTACGAGCCGTCCCGCAGAGGGTGTGATGGGCGGGGCACGTTTTGAGATCGCTTGTCCCTGCTGCTGGATGAGCTGTTGCAGATGACGTGCGGTGTTGTCCAGCCATGGCAAATAGATGGCCCGCACGGTACCCAGCACCGCGCCATGCTGTTCCGGCGACCCACAGGCCGCCAGGGTGGCGAGGGCGGCGGCGTCCACGCGCCACCCGTCGCGGGCGTAATACTCGGCGAATGCTATCGGGTTCGGCGCACCGGGGGTGGTCTGACACAATCCGGCCAGTCGCGCCAGCGGTTCGAGCGCTGTGGCCAGGGGGCTGAGTCCCAACCTTTGCCAGGGATAACCTCGCCGCTCGCCATGCTGTGTTTCCAGCACGGCGATTTGGCGGATCACCTCGTCCTGGGGCCGATCCATCAGCGATTCCAGTGACTGTTGCAACAGCCTTTCCGCGCTGTCGTTGAGATTCGGCCAGACCTCGGCGGAATCGAACATGTCCGGGCTTTTCGGCGCGGCTCGCCGGAGCCACTCCACGACGCCGGGATAATTGGCTGGGGCCTCGGTAAATCGTTGCCAGACCTGGCTCCAGGGGTTTCTGCGTTCGGCCAATAGCTTCGCCGCCTTGAGCGGGCCATCCTTCACCGGATCGAAGCGGAAATCCGCCTTGCACTGTGCGCGGAAGGCCTTCCATTCCGCATCCGAACGACGCTGCTTAAATTCCTCTGGATCACTCAGCCAGCGCAGCAGCAGGCCGGTCGCATCCGGTGCCAAGAGACTATTGAAAAACTCCGCATCCAGGCGCTGGTCTGGCCATTGGGCCAGCGGCTCGGACATGAGGGCAGGCAAGGCACCGGCCAGTGCCTTGATCGTCGCCTGATCCTTGGCCACATCGAGCCCCAGCCCGCCGTGTTGAGACACCAGGAAGGCGTAAGGCGTCCATTCCTTGCCGTTGACGTGTAGCCAGATCGCGCCCCGATACTGCAACTCCACCAGCGCCGCAAAGGCTGGCGGGCAATCCTCCGCCGCCCGTAATGTCTCCCGGCTGACTCCGGGCAGGTAAAAGATCGGGGTGGTTCCCGCCGGCGGCGCGCCCTCCACCACCCGCGCCTCGATACAACGCAGCCACAGTGCCGGGCCTGTGCGCTTTTCCGGGGCATACTCGCCCAGCACGAATAACTCCGGTAGCATCGCCTGCAACGCCGGCACGACACCTTCCCACCCGCGCTCGGGATCGGGCCAAAGTACCGCGCAGGGTGGAACCTGGTCGCCAGCGGCGTAGGACTGGGCAGTGGTTCGGAGGGCCGCCACGAGGCGTTGCGCAAGAGTCATGACAATGGATCCTCGATAGTGCCGTTTTGCGTGGCCGGCAGCCGCGCACGCGCCAACCGGACGGCTTCGTGCAGCTTCCGCTCCAGCTCTTTCTTCGGCAGGATTTCGGTCCAGTAGGATGCCACTCGGATACCACTATGTTCCAGGTCAAGCAATTCAATCCGCTCGCGTTTCTGGCCTGCGCACAGGATCAGTCCAATCGGTTGCTCCTCCCCCTCTTTGCGCTCGTAGCGGTCGAGCCACCTCAAGTAAAGCTCCATCTGGCCCTTGTCACCGGGCTTGAACTCTCCCAGCTTCAGTTCAATCGCCACCAAGCGGCGAAGGTGCCGGTGATAGAACAGGAGGTCGAGA
>JBAXSA010000328.1:0-3698 GCA_037130945.1 Pseudomonadota bacterium
GAAGATGGTGAAAGGCCATGGATTCCGGCATGTCCTCAAAACCCAATATGAGCCAAGATGATTTGTGATTTTCAACACTTAATGTAAATTCTAGAAAAAATTCTTAAAAAACTATTTTCGTTGGAAAAAATGGCTACATCATGCTATTTTTATGAAAGGACTCCCGAATTATTTAGGTTTAAACATCATGCGCCTCATACCCCTTGCCTGGCTGGCCTGTTTTGTTGTCCTACCGTCACCGGCGTCCGCATCGGTTGTGCGCGCTGTGGCCATTTGGCAAGGCTCCCATGAGGCTCGCCTGACCCTGGAACTGGACGAACCGGCACGACCATTGTTGTCGAGTTCCCCTTCAAACCCCTTGGTGATTACTTTACCGGGTTTTAGACTCGCCACCCAGATCCCCCAACCAGCCCCGGTATCCCCATTGATCCGCCAGTTGACCTCCAGCCAGCCAGAACAGGGTCTGGTCTTGAGCCTGGATCTCAAGGTTCCCGCCAAAGTCCGGAGTTATTTCCTGCAACCCAATGGCACCCAGGGGCTCCGTTGGGTGATAGCACTGGTGGCGGACACTGCTGCCACGCCGTTGGCCGCGTCCACGTTCGATCGGCATCACCCCGCCGCACGCACCCGCTCCCCAGCGAATTGCCCCACTCGCAAATCCCCCCCCATCGCACACACTCCCCAACCCACCCCTGCGAAAAACACCGATACCGCCCCACCGCGTGTCCGCGATGTCGTGGTTGCCGTGGATCCCGGTCATGGCGGCGCGGATCCGGGTGCCACCGGGCCGAACGGCATCCAGGAAAAACAGGTGACGCTGGCGATTGGCCGGGAATTGGTCAGCCAGCTCAACCGTCAGCCCGGCATCAAGGCCTTTCTCACCCGTCAACGGGATGTCTTCCTGGCCTTGCGGGCCCGCATGGCCAAGGCCCGCCAGAAGCAGGCGGATCTGTTTGTGTCAATTCACGCCGACGCCGTAGACGACAAAAGCGTCCACGGCTCTTCCGTGTACATCCTCTCGCAAAAGGGAGCCTCCAGCGAGGCGGCGCGCTGGCTGGCGGAACGGGAAAATAGCGCTGATCTGGTGAACGGTGTCAAACTCACGGCGACTGCGGATCAAGTCCTGGCCTCGGTGCTTCTCGACATGTCCCAATGCGCCACCCTCAAGGCCAGCCAGGACGCCGCCCGCCAGGTACTCAAGGCGCTCATTCAACTGGACAGACCCCACCACCGGGATATCCAGAAGGCCGGTTTTGCGGTGCTGAAGTCGCCGGACGTGCCTTCCCTCCTGGTGGAAACCGCCTACATCAGTAATCCCGGCGAGGAATCCCGGCTGCCCGATCCCGACTACCAGCGATCTCTGGCAACCGTGCTGCGGACGGGTCTGATGAATTATTTTCAGCACCACGCGCCACCGGGCACTTGGCTTGCGGAACAACATCACCCGCCCCGCCCAGCCGAGCAGGTCGCAACCCGTTTGCATAGCCGGGACAGCCACCGTCAACCTGGCGCAAACAGCCTAAAGATCGGCCTGGTGGATTGAAGTCTCCGGGCTTTTTCACCTGCGCCCCCCTGACCCATGAACGCGGTGTTTCTTGCCTTGGTGGTGCTGGCATTTGCCACCGCCGCCGGCCAAGAATGGGCGGGGAGTGCCGCCTCGATGGCAGCCCTCTCCACGGGCATGCTGACGTCTGCCAAGGGGGCAATTGATCTGGCCCTGGGACTTGCCGGAATCATGGCGCTCTTTTTAGGTCTGATGAAGGTAGCAGAAGCCGCCGGGTTGCTCAGGGTGCTGGCACGGCTGCTGAGACCCCTGATGACGCGACTGTTCCCAGAAGTGCCTCCCGATCATCCGGCCATGGGCGCGATGATTCTCAACCTCTCGTCGAATCTGCTAGGGTTGGGCAATGCCGCCACCCCCTTCGGCATCCGGGCGATGCAGGCACTCGACCGTCTGAATCCCTATCGGGGCGTGGCCAGCGATCCCATGGTGCTGTTCCTGGGGCTCAATACCGCCGGCATTGCCCTGTTACCAAGCAGTATCATGGCCTTGCGATCCGCAGCGGGCTCCGCGAATCCGGCGGCGATCCTCCCCACCACCCTGTTCGCGACCCTATGCGCCACCCTGGTGGCCATCATCGCGGCCAAGACCCTCGGCCGCTTCTATCCCGTCCGCGCTGGAGACGCGCCGTCCACGGCATCCATCCCGACCACCGTCGAGAGAACCGACGACGAACCCCAAGACGCCGGAAGCTACCCGCTGTGGGTATCCTTGCTGGCGCTTTTCACGCTGTTGGCACTCCCGCCTCTGTGGATCTGGCAGGGCAAGGCCGTATCCGCCTGGATCTTGCCGGGTTTGATGCTGAGTATTTTACTCTTGGGGGCGCTGCGCCAGGTACGCATCTATGAATCCTTCGTGGAAGGCGCGGCGGAGGGTTTTCAGGTCGCGGTACGGATCATCCCCTATCTGGTGGCCATTCTGGTCGCAGTGGGGATGCTCCGCGCCAGCGGTGCGCTGGACTGGCTGGTGACCATCCTGGGATCCTGGATCGGGCCTCTGGGACTGCCAGCCGAAGTGTTGCCGCTAGCATTGCTCCGGCCCTTCTCGGGCTCCGGAGCCTATGGCTTGCTAGCCGCCATTCTCAACAATCCGGCCACCGGCCCGGATACCTACGCAGGCCTGCTGGCCAGCACCCTGCAAGGTTCCACCGAGACTACCTTCTATGTGCTGGCGGTGTATTTTGGGGCTGTTGAGATCCGTACTCTCCGCCACGCGATCTTCACCGGCCTGCTCGCCGATCTGGCGGCCCTGATTGGCGCGGTGGTGGCGTGCCAGTGGTTGGTTTGACATCCTCCCCGCTCTAAAGAGCGCAAAAAGTGGAAGATTGCCCAACTCCTGCAATTCCTCCCGTTGCAGTCCGCGAGTGTCAACATTTATGGACAATGTCACACTCTTCGCTTCGTAACCTACGATCTTTGGATCACGAACGTCACCCTTCAAAAGTGAGGATTTTTGATGAATTTATCACGGAGCGAAATCTGCTCTCTCCTGCTGGGCAGCATCCTGGCTTTATCCGGACTGACTACGGCTGGCAGTGAGGGGGTTACGGACGAAGACTCGCCCTTGCTCGCCAGTTTTAATCAGCGGGTACATGAATACAACCGGTTCTTTTCCGCCAATGTGGTGGCACCGACACTGCGCGGATTGAACACACTCCCGGAACCGGTGAGCGAAGGCCTGACCAATTTTTACCACACCTTGACCGAGCCGGTTTCCGCCTTGTCTTTTCTAATGGCCGGGGAGGTGACCAATGCAGCCCATTCAATGCTCCACTTCACCATTAATTTCACGGCGGGCATTATGGGCATCTTCGATGTCGCCGGAATTTTTGGAATGGAAGCCAGAAAGAAGCATTATTCGGAGGGGGTCTGCGCCATGGAACTGCCTCTGGGATCTTATCTGGTGGTACCTGCGGTCGGCCCTTCCACGGTGGGCGTTGCGAGTTCCGCCATTTTCCTGATGGTCGGCTCCACGGTCGCACTGGCCTATGTGTCGATGGAGGCGGCGATGATCAGCACGGGAACCGATCTCATCGGTTCCGCTGCGGCCCTGGAAGGCGGTGCTTCTCAAAAGGCCGGGGATTTTTCGGAAGATCGCCAGGCTTACCTGATTTTCCTGAAAAAGGCCGGTTGTGACG
>JBAXSA010000329.1:0-3697 GCA_037130945.1 Pseudomonadota bacterium
GTATTCTTTCGTACTAATCATAAATAACTATCCTCGGTCATAACTTTCAGTCTTAATGCCAAACGGTCGAACTCGATCTTAATCCGCTTGGCCTCGGCTAACGCATCATTACGTTCTTTCCAGAGTCTTCCGTTCTCGAGGGTGAGTCGGCTATTCTGAATTCCGGCCTGACGGGCAATGACCCTCTCGCGTTCGATCTGATCTATGGGGTCGGCGTAGTCTTTTGATAGCATCACAGTAACCTCCTTCCGATCTCCACAAGCCCATCATCGCCCAACGAACGAAGACGGCTCGCCTCGGCGGCCAGATAGGCCTTTGCATACTTCAAGGGTGTTTTATGGTCGCCCCCATCGGCCTTTGCTTTAATGATCCACTCTGGAAGTTTCTCCATCTGAATTTGCTTCAAATGGATGAGAAGAACCTGCTCGAACACTGGAAATTTTTTGATGACGGCCTGGTTTGCGGATGCCAATGAAGTCACAATCTTTGCGATCATTGAGTTCCAGTGCATAAATCGTTTTGCTATCGGCAGTGGTGATCCGTTAGCTGTTGCCCAGGGAATGATCTGCGTGAATACGGCGTCATTAGCCGCTTTGGCGGTGGCGATTGACTTCGATTGAATGACAGTCAATAGCATTTTGTTGATGGCCTCCAGGGATACCTCTGGAGATACGGTAGGGGCTTGTGTGGCGGTCTGTGTGGTCAAGGCGGTCATTGCGACACCTCTGACTTTGCTGTGTTGGGCGTAGCCTTCCGGCCGGATGACATCCATTTCTCGAATAGATGTTCATCTATAAGAACGCGCCTACCAGATCGAATGAGCGCGCCAGATTTGGCTAGACCGTTTTGATGCTCGCGAGTGATTAGCCCACGAATAGCGGATTCAGAGAATGGAACTCGCGAGGCGAGTTGAGGGATTGATAACAGGGTTTTCATACATCACCTTAAAAATGCTTTACGTTGTGTAAAGCTCTAGGGTGAGTATACAAGGCCTATTTTATATAGCTATTAGGTATAAAACAGGTATTTTTGAATTATTTTGAATTATTTTATACTGTTGAAAAACAAGCATAAAACAGAATAGGTAAACACAGGTAATACCTGTACCTGATTCTTACCTGTTTTTTACCTGATTTTTTTACCTGTTATTTCCCTTGCGAGAATCGTCCTTCACCCAACCTTCGGGCTTTTGGCATTCTGAAAGGGCCATCTTCTTTCGGATGTTCTCGTGACCCATTCCCTTCAGCTCGGGGATGTTTTTGTCTTCGATAATCCTCGCCACATCGGTCATGCTGGAGTTTTTAGTTTTTGCATAGATCGCGGCCCACTCCCTCGCGATAATTTCTAACCGTGGGTCTTTGGTAACAGAGCGGATGGTCTGTTGTTCCTGGGAAGCATCATCGTATTCATCCTCTCCAGATTCGTAAATCCAAAGATTAAGAACTGACACCTCCGGGGGTTCCAGCGGGCGGACAACGTATTTCCCTACAGGGAACGCGCCCGGTAGCTGGTTACGGTCTTTTGCGGGGTCGTGTGATCTCATGCTATTTACTGAGACGGTCTGTGAATTCTGGGTGAGCGCGTTCGCGACATCCGCCAGGGTCAGCCACCAAAAACCAGAAATAAGGAACGAGGGGGTCTGAAATGTCTCACCGGACGAAAATTCTCCCGTGACGAAAATTCTCCCTTTATGGTCTGGAGATTTTTGGAGTATTTCGTAAGGCATCCAATCCCCGGCCGGGAGCGCGATCGCCTCGCACGGTGGCCAGCTTGGCAGGAACGCTCCCACCCGGAATCTTCCCGAGAGGATTCCAAGGAGACCCTCGTCGCTGACTGTTTCATATCCCGGGAACCGGGCCATCGCCTCCGGGATCATACGTCGGCCTTCGGTGCCGGGAATCCGAACAGAATCGCTCTGAGGGACCCAGGGATGTATTTTGCTTTGGGTGGCTCTGTCGGCGCATCTACCACTGGCGGTGGTGGTGGTGGCGCGTCGATCCGGGCCTGGTGGGCCTTCGCTGCCCGTCTGGAGCGCATTATGTCGGCACCGTATCGCGGCACGAACCTCCCGGCTTTGGCCTCGCGCAGTAAGAACCGAAAGTAACTGATCGGGCTGTCGATGGCCTTCAGGGTCTGGCAGGACATCCTGCCCCCAAGTTCATCCAGTAGGCTCTGGGCAAGATCCGGGGCGATCCCGATCAATGCGATCAGGATCGGCAGCAGCACAAGCGGGTTGATCTGGGCGGGTGTCTCCAGTGCGCGGATCTCGGCTGGCAGGCTGTCCAGGGTCAGGTATTCGATCTCCTGCTCTTCGACCTGGTAGACCGGGATCGGTTCGGGGCTGATCGGGGTCGGCTCCGGATTGATCGGGATCGGGGTCACCGCTATCGGTTCCGGATTCGGATTCGGATTCCGAAAACCCCCCTCCCCCTCTTCCTGGCGGCCGGCCGTCGGGGAGGTTGGAGGGGTAGGATTCTTCTTTTCCGACTTGTTTCTTTTGGTAACCCCAGGGTTAAGGGTGGTAGTCACTCCAGGATTAATGGTGACCGTTGCGGCGCTAGGGGTGGAAGGGCCAGGGGCGGGGGCAGGGGTCGGGTTAGGGCTGGTAGGGGCGGGATTTATGTCGTAAGGCGACGGGATGGCGATCATGTTAGTTCGCCCTGGCCGGGGTTCGATTGAGATGTAACCACAGTTGGCGAGACGGCCCATGCTTCGGGACACTGACCCGACGTGACTGCCTACGATTGTGGCAAGTGTCGTTCTGGAAGGCCATGCGAAGCCTGTCTGGCTGTTTCGGTAGCTGGCGGCAGCGTTGAACACCCGGACATCATAATCAGTCAGCCGTTGGTCGGCAGTGATGGTGCGGGAAGTTTGGGAGAAGGGTACGGTCATAGCGAGTCTCCTGAGAGACTCTGTGGCGGTGCTTGCCTTTCTGGGCTAAAATACACCTACGCCGGCGTGAGTCTCTCGTAGTTCAGGACGAGGGTCTTAGTCCCTGGAACGGGGGTTCAATTCGTTCCAGTGGGCTGGCAGCCATTATAAGCCGTTTTTCACCGAACGGCTTTTTTGGTTGCTAATAACCACACACAAAGTATGTGTTACTGCGTAACAGTGTTTTTACTTATGGGTGCTATAGGTGGGATTGATAGGGTTTACCTTAGTCACCGCTAGTATTTGTTGTACTTTTATTCCTAGCGTAGCACCAGCGTAGCACGATGAATTATCGCATGGTGAAACCGTTGCCGCGCTAGGGGTGGCAGGGGCAGGGTTAGGGCTGGAAGGGGCGGGATTTAGTCATAGGGCGAAGTATGGCGATCATATTCGTTCGCCCTGGCCTGGGTTCGATGGATATGTACCCGCAGTCTTCGAGCCGGCCCATGCTTCGGGAAATACTCCCAACATGACTACCAACAATCTCGGCAAGGGTGGTTCGAGCGGGCCAGGCAAAGCCGGTCTTGCTGTTGCGGTAGCTGCAGATAGCTAAGAACACCCGGACATCAAAATCTGTCAGGTTGCGGTCGGCGGTGATGGTGCGTGGGGTTTGGGAGAATGGGATGGTCATGCAACGATCGGCTTTTTTGGTTCTAAAAGTTACACGTTTCCTTCAGCATCGGCCGGGATACATCCGGCATCGGCGGATGGAGCAGGCGGCACCACTGGCTTCACGGATATCCCCGCCTCGATAATCTTCATCCCT
>JBAXSA010000330.1:0-3672 GCA_037130945.1 Pseudomonadota bacterium
AGCAGTTGCCGGGCACAGGTCTCGTCGAGGTCAACGCCGAGTCCGGCCATGACCCTTTGCACGGCACGATGCCCGGAATGCTTGCCTAACACGATGCGGTGCCGCCCCCCTACCAGGGCCGGATCAAAACCCTGATAGTTGGCCGGATTCTTCAGTAATCCGTCGACATGAATGCCGGCTTCATGGGTGAAAACGCCTTTCCCGACCACGCTTTTCTGCCAGGGTACCGGCCGGCCGGAAGCACTGGCGACACGGCGCGACAAGGCCGGAAATCCCTTGAGATGGATACCGGTCTCGATACCATGGCATTGCCGCAGTGCCAACACAACCTCTTCGAGCGGGGCATTGCCCGCCCGTTCGCCCAGGCCATTCACCGTGGTATTGAGGTGCGTTGCACCCGCACGAACCGCCGCCAAGGTGTTGGCGGTAGCGAGCCCCAGGTCGTTGTGGGCGTGCATTTCGATTTCCAGGTCACAAACGGCGCGCAGGGCGCGGATGCGTTCAAAAACACCAAAGGGTTCCAGCACGCCCAGGGTATCGGCGAAGCGAAAGCGCCGTGCGCCGGCTTGCTGGGCCGCCTCGACAATACGCTTGAGAAGATCCAGCTCGCCACGCGATGCATCTTCGCCACCAATGCAAACCTCGAAGCCAAGATCCAGTGCCTGCGCCACGCGAACCGCCATCTCACCCAGTAGCCAGGCGCGGTCGCGGCGCAGCTTGTGGCCGAGATGCTGGTCGGAGGCTGGCACAGAAATGTCTATCAGATGTGCGCCCAAGCCGCGACAGGCGGCTATGTCGTCCCCGTTCAAACGGCTCCAGACCATGAGGCGGGCGTCCAGATACAAGTTTGCCACGGCGCGGATGCTGTCCTGTTCCAGGACGCCCATGGCCGGAATGCCGACCTCCATCTCCGGCACCCCAATGTCGTCAAGCCGTCGTGCAATCGCCAGCTTTTCGTCCAGAGAGAACGCCACGCCAGCCGACTGCTCGCCGTCACGAAGCGTGGTGTCGTTGATGGTGACAAAAGGGGGGATGAAAGATGTCATGATCACCCATGACGCAAGCCTTATACCAAATCAATATACTCATTTAATTCATTATGTTATGCTTTTATTTTAACTACGACAATTGTCGTAGGCTCATATTGGGTTTTGAGGACATGCCGGAATCCATGGCCTTTCACCATCTTCTGCACCGGGATGCTTACCTAACACGCATTGATTTTACATGTTTTTTTGGATCGTCCATCATCAGTCCGGCCTTTCTTGTCCGGTTTTTAAGTTCCGGTGGTGCCTTGTCCTCAAAACCCAATATGAGCCTTGTCGTAAACCCTACAATTTATTGGTGCGATGGCTATCCACTTTACCCGAGACAGTTCAAACCTCCGAGCGGCGGCTTCGGGAGGGGGATCGGTTCGCTTCTCGTGCCTTGTGCCGCTAGGCAAAAGGGAAATACATCGTAACAAATTGATTATACAGGGTTTCGCTCATTAAATGGGTAGCCGGTACTCCCCATTGTCAATAC
This sequence comes from Pseudomonadota bacterium, assembly GCA_037130945.1. GTDB lineage: Bacteria > Pseudomonadota > Gammaproteobacteria > Chromatiales > Chromatiaceae > JBAXSA01. The sequence goes on from JBAXSA010000330.1 coordinate 1,525, forward strand.
CAAAATCTCATGAAATTAATTGACATCCAGGACAATGTGGCTATTATGGCCCAATGAAAATGGCCTCCATATTCGCCGCCAAGAATCCATTTAGCGCTATGATTGCGCAAGTGGTTCGCCCCCCCAATCCCACACAACAGGCCAGCGCACTCCAGGCATTACTGGAGGAACGTGAGACGGCCCGATGATCTTTTGGGATTCGACGTCGTTCGTCAATATACCGGGTGAATCCCCCCCCCTAAATAAAAACTAACTTTGAAAACAGGTACCGATTATGGCTACAAAACCTGAAGAATTAAGCATTTCTTATGAAGAAGGCGGTATCGAGACCGTCAAGGAACTCGATAAGGAGATCCTCACCCGGGGAGCCTGGACGACAGTGATATTCCGCTACCAGGAGTGGGATCGGGCCAAAAGTCAGTACGGCTCCGACAAGTTCTCCGTTCGCCGCTATCAAAAACGCGAGGGTGAGTACCGGCAACAGTCGAAATTCAACATCTCCAGTCCGGAACAGGCTCGCGCCATTATTTCGGCCCTGGAACGCTGGCTGGCGAATCCGCCGGCATGACCTGATGGGCCGTGCCACCGCTTCACTGAGTGGGAAAGGTGGCGGACACCCAGTTCGTCAGTGCCTCCAGTACTCCCAAGGCCCGTTCGTTGCCAGCGTTCTCGGCGCGTAGTTCCGATGACCGCTTCCTGAACTCCGCTACCGTCAGACGTCCCGGGCCGGGTGTTGTGACTTGGTGCCAGCGACTATCCTCCCAACGCTGGCGTTCTTCGGCCGACAGGCTATCGGGCCAGTTCCGCGCCCGGTAGCAAAAGACCAGTTCGACCAAGGCAGGATCTTCAAACTGGAGCGACCGGGTCGCTAGATCAGCGGGATCAAGCCGCCGCAGCTGCGCCAGTTGGCGCTTGTCCGCTTCACTCCAAAACCCGCCGCCATAAAGGCTTGGCCCCAAGGTTTGGGGCCATTCGGGTGGCTCATGCTCATATTGGGCCAACAATCGACGAATCCAGGAACCCGCCGCCAGCAGTGTGCGAGCATGCCGATCCACCGCCTGGCGATCAAGGCCCCAACGCTCGGCCTGTGCGGGAGTGAGTACCGTGGGCGGGGCCAGCAGCGGGGCCCGGTTGATGTAGATGGTTTTGACCGGCAGACGGGGTTCATTTTCCCCCAGCAGTGCCTGCGCGGAAAACAGACGCCGCCCTAAGGCCTCGTCATCCAGCCCGAAAAAACCCTCCGGGTCGTGCCGTAGATCAAAAACCACCACCCGATTGCGATAACGGGGATGTGGCCCCAAGGGCAGCACTAGGGAAAGACAACCCGTGGCCGCCGGAAAACGTTGCGTGACGTGGAGCAAGGGTTGGGAGGAATCCAGGAATCGCCGCACCCGCTGACGATCCCTCAGGGACAAGGCATAGTCGAACAGCCGTGGCTGAGCCTGGCGTAACCGGCGGGCCAGTGCCAGGGTCGCCTGGACATCGGCCAGAGCCTCGTGGGCACCCTGGTGGGCAATGTCATTGGCGGCGGTGAGATCCCCTAGCCGGAAGCTGGTGGCACCATCCGCCCGCTGCGGCCAGGTTAACCCCTCTGGCCGCAGGGCATGGGCCGCCCGCAGAACATCTATCAAATCCCAACGGCTATTGCCGTTCTGCCATTCCCGGCCATAAGGCTCGATAAGATTGCGGAAAAATAGATGGCGGGTTAGCTCGTCATCGTAGCGGATGCTGTTATAACCCGCCCCACAGGTACCGGGCTGGGACAACTCGACATGAACCCGCTGACTGAATTCGGGCTCCATCAAACCCTGGGTCTGGGTGAGCGCCGGAGTAATCCCCGTGATGAGCGCTGCCTCGGGGTGAGGGATATAGTCATCGGCCAGCCGGCAATAAAACACCTGAGGAGGCGCGATGGGATTGAGCGCCAGATCGGTACGAAGGCCCGCAAACTGCGCCGGGCGGTCTAGCTGGGCATTTTGTCCCCAGGACTCGTAATCATGCCAATAAAAAGAATGTTCCAAACCGCTGCCTTGCCCACCCCCCCCCAAAGGCCTGCCGGAGATCCCGGATCACAGGCCCGCTACCGCGAAAAATTAGGCATCCTTCAAAAAGGCCAGAAAGTAGTTGACACATCCGGCTCACCGTTCG
>JBAXSA010000331.1:0-3635 GCA_037130945.1 Pseudomonadota bacterium
TTTGAGGGTTGCGATTTATGCAGGGATACTGGCTCGGTGCTGCAATCAGCTGGGTTTGCATGTGTCGACGTGCAACCTCTTTTGCTCCCCACGATCTTCATACCTATCCGGCACCAGATTACGGCACTGTGCTATAACTGATCGGCGGCTACACTTGAAATATCTTCCGGAATTTTGGGCTTACAAAAGACCCCACAAATGAGAGGTATGGCCTCTGGCCTGGTTTCTGCGGGGGTTTTTTTTAGGCCATGACTGATGTATCCCCCAGCGGCTGGCAGGAATGCCGCATCCTCGACAACCTCACCACCACGATCCTGCTCTTTGATGCCGGTTCGCGTCTGCGTTATGTCAATACGGCCGGAGAGATACTGTTCGCGGTGAGTGCCCGCCATATTTTGGGACGTTTGGCGACTGAACTGCCGATCGGCCCGGTGCAGGCCCATCTGGAGCAGGCCCGGCGGGGGGGGCTTCAGGTCACGGAACGGGATGTCGAGCTGACCCTGGCGGATGGCCGAACCCTGCGGGTCGATTGCACGCTGGTACCCCTGGGTTATGCGGGCTATCCTGGCGAGGTGTTCATGGAAATCCGGCTGATTGAACATTTCAGTGGCTGGTGGGGCCGCGAGGATCAGCAGATCTCCCAGCAAAGCGCCCTCACCGCCCTGATCCGGGGATTGGCCCACGAGATCCGGAATCCCCTGGGGGGGCTGCGCGGTGCCGCCCAGCTCCTGCAACAGGAATTGCCGGATCCGGCTCTCCGCGAATACACCGAAATCATCATTGCCGAGGCGGATCGTCTCCAGAGTCTGGTGAATCGGGTGCTGGGCACGAGCGGCCGGCCCCGGCGTCAGCCGCTCAACATCCACCAACTGCTGGAACGGGTGCGGCAACTGGTGGGGGCGGAGTCTGCCGGGGCTTTGCCACTGCGTAGCGACTACGATCCCAGTCTGCCGGAAATCAGCGGGGATGCGGATCAACTGATTCAGGCCCTGCTCAACGTGGTTCGCAACGCCGCACGGGCCGCCGGGCACGGCGGCGAGGTCTGGCTGCGCACCCGGGTGTCCCGCCAGGTCACCATTGGTACGGTTCGTCACCGCCTGGCGGTACGCATCGAAATTCAGGACAATGGGCCAGGGGTCAATGGCACTTTGCAGGACAAAATCTTTCTGCCAATGGTCTCGGGTTGCGAGGGAGGCGCAGGCCTGGGGTTGTCGATTGCCCAGAGTTTGATCCGTCAACACGGCGGCCTGATTGTGTTTCGCAGCCGTCCTGGCGAGACGGTGTTTTCCATTTTGTTGCCCGTGGAGTCCCGGCATGGCAAGGCATGATCGTGTGTGGGTGATCGACGACGACCGTTCGATCCGTTGGGTTCTGGAAAAGGCCTTGCAAAAAAACAACTTCGAAGTGACCAGCTTTTCCAGCGGGGTCGGGATCATGGAGGCCTTGGCACAGGAACAGCCCGACACCATTCTGTCGGACATCCGCATGCCCGGCCTGGACGGCCTGGCGCTTCTGAAGTGCATCCACGAGCACTATCCGAATCTGCCAGTCATCATCATGACCGCCCATTCGGATTTCGACAGCGCGATCTCGTCATTTGATGGCGGAGCCTTCGAGTATCTGCCAAAACCCTTCGATCTCGACGAGGCGGTGGCCCAGGTGAGACGCGCCTGCCGCCAGCGCCGCCAGCCGGCCACCCCCTTGCCGGATGATCAGCCCGTGCCCGAGATCATTGGCGAGGCACCGGCCATGCAGGAGGTCTTTCGGGCCATCGGCCGGCTGGCGCGTTCCACAATCACGGTGCTGATCAATGGTGAGTCCGGTACCGGCAAAGAACTGGTAGCCCAGGCGCTCCATCGCCATAGCCAGCGCCGGGAACGGCCCTTCGTTGCCCTCAACATGGCGGCGATTCCCCGGGATCTGTTGGAATCGGAACTTTTTGGTCACGAACGGGGGGCCTTCACCGGTGCCCAGCATCGCCGGATTGGCCGCTTTGAGCAGGCCGATGGCGGCACCCTGTTTCTCGACGAGATCGGCGACATGCCGGCCGAATTGCAAAGCCGATTGCTGCGGGTACTTGCCGAAGGCGAGTTTTACCGGGTCGGGGGTCACGAGGCGATTGTTGTGGAGGTGCGTATCATCGCCGCCACTAACCAAAATCTGGAACGGCTGGTGACGGAAGGGCGTTTCCGGGAAGATCTGTTTCACCGTCTCAACGTCATCCGCATCCATTTACCCTCGCTTTCCCAGCGGCGAGAGGACATTCCCCCGTTGCTGCGTCATTTTTTACACCAGGCGGCCCGGGAGATCGGCACCGACACCAAAGTGGTGCTGCCCGAAGCCATGGAGGTGCTGCAACGCTACGCCTGGTCGGGCAACGTCCGCCAACTCGAAAACACCGCCCGCTGGTTGACGGTGATGGCCTCGGGCTCCGAGATCCATCGCGAGGATTTACCCCCCGAATTGCTCGCCGAACAATCCTCGGGGGAAGCTGCGGGGGCCCTTGCAGACTGGATCGAACCGCTGCGGCTTTGGGCCCAGCGGCGATTGCTCGCGGGCCGGAGCGGTCTGCTGGACGAAGCGCTGCCGGCCCTGGAAACGGCCTTGACGCAGGTCGCCCTGGCCCATACCGCCGGTCGCAAACAGGACGCCGCCCGGCTGCTCGGTTGGGGCCGCAACACCCTGACCCGGAAACTCAAGGAACTGGGGATCGACAGCATTGGCGAGGACGACGAGGGTTGAGGGGTTTTTAGTGCCGATATCGAAATTGTTTTTTGCCTCTGAGTGCGTGTAGTGGCTATCTCCTCTCCCTTCCTGGGTTTCGCTATTGTGGTGATCAGTGCCTTTCTGACGGAAGCTTTGATCATGTGGGTTTTGCTGCCCGCCTTGTCTATTTACAGTCTATGGATCAAGGATATTCTCGATGCAGTGCTGCTATCCATTTCTGTCAGCATTTTCACCTTTCTCCTGATCGTTCGGCCCTTGATCGCCGCAAACAACGCCCTGCGCCTGAGCGAAAGCCGTCTACGCTCGATCTTCGATCTGTCCACAATCGGCATTGCCGTTGCGGACAAAAACGGGCTTCTGCATGAAACCAATCCCGCTTTCCAGCAGATGCTGGGCTACTCTGGCCTGGAACTGACGGGTCTGTCTTGGGATCAAATTACCCACCCCGATGACATCGGGCACGGTGCCACCCTGATTGATGCGATGGCGACCAGTTGGCGCGCCGAGGATCGTAAGGAAAAGCGTTACCTCCATAAGAGCGGTGCCATGGTGTGGGGTGAAAATCACATTGCCGTAGCCCGCGATCACAAGGGCGAGATTCAGTTTTTTACCGTCCTGGTCGAGGACATCACGGCTACCCGCGAGGTGGATCGCGAACAACGGCTGGCGGCGGCGCTGTTCCAAACCTCCGCCGAGGCCATGGTCATTACCGACGTGGATAACCGCATCCTTAAGGTCAACCCCTCTTTCACCACACTGACCGGATACACTGAAGACGAAGCGATTGGCCAAAATCCCAAAATCTTGTCCTCGGGATACCATGATCGGACATTTTATGCACAGCTCTGGACGAACCTGGTGCGGAATGGTCACTGGCAAGGCGATTTGTGGAACCATTGCAAGGACGG
>JBAXSA010000332.1:0-3611 GCA_037130945.1 Pseudomonadota bacterium
ACCGTGATGACTTCTGGTGGCAACAATTCCGTTGTCACCCTGATCACCCACTACTACCAATCCATTCTGGGTCGTGTCCCGGACTCGTCTGGTTTGACTTACTCCCAGGATAAAATCTCCCAGGCGCAAGCACAGGGGGATGTGAAGCCAGCGTTCCGGCAAATGGGCTCCGATTTCTTCAGTAGTCCGGAATATTTGAATAGAAAGACCGGCAACACGGACTACATTACAAACCTTTACAAGACCTTTCTCCAGCGTGACCCGGATAGCGCTGGTTTGCAGTTTTATCTGGATCGGCTATCAAGAGGTGAGTCACGTAACACCTTCATTACCGATTTCACCAATTCTGCGGAGTTTGCCACCTTCATGAAGAATCTGGGCTTCTGATACGGAGTGTGCCATTGGCGTCCCGTTCCACTCTGGTGTGAGGGAACGGGACAGGCAACGATGGTTCCAGGGGATGATGGGCCAGTACCGGATCGACAGGGTGGCAACCGGCTGCTGATTTACTCGGGTTCAACTCTGCTGGCGACGGTACCGCTTCAGGGCGACAGCGATGGCACCCAGATCGTCGCCAGTAATGGCAGTGCCTCCGCCAAACTGGCCAGTATGGGCGCTATGACCCTCGGTGGGGTTACGGTATCCGCCACCCAGGGAGCGGTCACCCCGGCCACGGTGGATACCAGCGTTACTTCTGGCTCAAGACCTTGCGGCCAGTAACCACCTTATTGCCTCCAAGATCTAAAGTGTATGTCCTCGCTCGCCCCCACCAAATCGCCATCATTCAGATTTAGGAAACCCCCAACCAACAGCGGTAGCGATGCGGGCCAAGGGTCACCTCGGGGGGATCATCCTGGCTACAGCGTACTATGGCCTGCGGGCAGCGGGGATGAAAATGGCAGCCTGTGGGCGGTGCGGCGGGGGAGGGCGGATCACCGGCCAGGGTGATCCGCTGAAAGGGGACACCGGGGTGGTGGTTGGGTGCCGCCGACAGCAGGGCCTGAGTGTAAGGATGACTGGGCGCGTTCAGTACGCGGTCGACTGGCCCCTGTTCGACGATCCGGCCAAGATACAAGACCGCGACTTCATGGGCCAGATAGCCGACCACCGGGAGGTTGTGCGTGATGAAAAGGTACGCGAGCCCCAGACGATCCTGGAGATCCTTGAGCAGATTGAGGATCTGCGCCTGTACCGAGAGATCCAGGGCGCTGGTGGGTTCGTCACAGACGATCAGGCGAGGTTCCACAGCGAGCGCCCGGGCGATACAGATGCGTTGGCGCTGGCCCCCGGAAAACTCGTGGGGGTAACGATCCTGGGCTGCGGCGGGCAGGCCGACCTGTTCCAGCAGGGCTCCGACGTGAGCAGGTAAATCGGCGATGACGCGGCCTTGGGCCCGCAGACCCTCGGCGACGATGTCATGCACCCGAAACCGTGGATCGAGAGAGGCTGCCGGATCCTGAAAGATGATCTGCATGGCGGCCCGCCGCTGGCGAAGCCTCCGGCCGGAGAGCTGGGCCAGATCGGTGTCCTGAAAACGCACCGTACCCGCAGTGGCGGCGATCAGCCGGAGGATGGCCTTGCCCGCAGTGGTCTTGCCACAACCGGATTCACCAACGAGCGCCAGGGTACGGCCGGGGGCCAGGGTCAGATCCACCCTATCCACCGCCCGGACGTGCCCCACCGTGCGTTGCAGGATGCCCCGGCGGATCGGGAAATGCACAGCCAGACCCCGCACCTCCAGGATGGGCGGCTCGATCAGAGGGTGATGGGTGTGGCCGCTGGCGCGGGTCTCGGCGGTCAGAACGGGGATCTCGGCATAACGATGGCAGCGTACCCCACAGTTGCCGGACAGCGGTTGCCAGAGGGGCGGGGTGTGGCGGCACAGTGGCACCACCCACTCGCAACGATCCGCAAAGCGGCAGCCACTAAAAGGCTGATCGAGGGGTGGCACCCAGCCGGGGATCACCGCCAGCCGATGATCCCGCCGACCTGCTTGGGGCAGGGCCTCGAAGAGCTTGCGGCTGTAAGGGTGCCGGGGATGACTGAAAAATCCCTGGACGGGGGCGGTTTCGACGATCTGCCCGGCGTACATCACGGCCACCCGCTGGGCGGTCTCGGCCACTACCCCCAGGTCGTGGGTAATCAGCAGCATCCCCAGTCCCTGTTCCCGTTGCAACTGCCTCAATAAATCCAGCACCTGGGCCTGAATGGTCACATCGAGCGCGGTGGTCGGTTCGTCGGCGATCAGCAGGCGGGGATGACCGGCCAGCGCCAGGGCGATCATGGCGCGCTGTTTCATCCCGCCGGAGAGCTGATGGGGGTAAGCCCGCAGCCGTCCGGCGGGATCCGGAAGACCGACTGCGGCCAGCAGTGCTTGTCCCCGCGCCTCGATCAGCGCAGCTCGCCGGCCCGCGTTGGGATCGTGCAGCGCAATCGCCTCGCCGATTTGCTGGCCGATGGTCAGCACCGGGTTCAGGGAGGTCATGGGCTCCTGGAAGATCATCGCCAGTCCGCCGCCCCGGAAGCGCCGCATGTCACGCTCGGGAAGGGTCAGCAGATCGACGCTCTCCAGCGAGACCGTCCCCGCCGTGATACGCCCCGAGGGCGGCAACAGCCGCATCAGGGACAGGGCCAACATGGATTTGCCACAGCCGGATTCGCCGAGCAGCGCCAGAGTCTCACCGGCCTCCAGGGTGAGATCGGCGGCGGCCACCACGGTGGCGGGCCGATGAGGATCGCCAATCTCGGTGGTGAGTTGGGTGACTTCTAACAACGGCATGAATTTAGTCGCTCAAGAAGAACCCAGGGTGTGACGTAAGCGCGGGTCGAGAGCGTCACGTACCCCGTCGGCGAAGAGGTTGGCGGTCAGTACCAGGGTCAACATGAACAAAAACGCGGCGCTCAAGGGCCACCACACCACCGGTTCGCGGGCCAGTTCCAAACGGGCGCTGTTGATCATGTTGCCCCAGCTCTGCATGGTCGGATCAACGCCGATATTGACGTAGGACAATACCGCCTCGGCCAGCACCAGCCCGGAAAAGTCCAGTGCCACCGTAATCAGGACGATGTGCATGACGTTGGGCAGGATATGCCGGAGCAGGATCGGCAGGGGACGCACCCCCAGAGCAACAGCGGCCTGAACGTATTCCATCTCGCGTAACTTGAGGGTCTCGGCGCGCAGCAGGCGGCACAATCCAGTCCAACTCGTCATGCCGAGAATCAGGCACAAAAACAACAGCCGCAGATCGGCCCGCGCCACGAGGCTCGGGAATTGGTCGGCATGGGTATTGAGATAGCCCTGCAAAATCAACACCGCAGCAGCGATCAACAAAACCCCCGGAATGGAGTTCAGGGTGGTGTAGAGATACTGGATGATGTCATCCACCCAACCGCCCCGGTAGCCGGCCAAAATCCCCAGCAGCAGGGCCAGGGGCAGCATGACGAGCGTGGTCACGGTGCCGATGATAAGCCCGGTGCGAACGCTTTTGAGGGTCTGATACAACACATCCTCGCCGACCTTGTCGGTACCCAGCACATGGTAGTGGGGGGCCAGAAAACCCAGCGTGACGGCCAAGATCAACAACACCCCACCGGTGACCCAGAGGGTTCGC
>JBAXSA010000333.1:0-3607 GCA_037130945.1 Pseudomonadota bacterium
GGGCCTTTTGGCCATCCATTTCCGGCATCATGATGTCGAGAAAAACGACATCATAGGGATCGCCATCCTCCAGGTCGGCGGTAAAGAGTTCCAACGCCGCCTTGCCGTTCGCGACCATGTCGCAGTGACCATAGGATTTCAGATAGTCCCTGAGCAATTTCCGGTTCGGGAACTCATCATCGGCAATAAGAATTTTCATGGCTTTGTTCTCTCAAATATTTTAGAGTTCGAGATCGATCTGATCCGTGCCACCGTGAAACCGGTACTCGATCATCGTCAGCATGAAAATCAAATCCTGGCTGTCGCGTTTCAATTCGTCCAGAGCCACCTCGGCTTCTACATAATTCCGTTCCTTGAAGAGTTTTACCATGAGATCCGCTGTTTCATGGAAATGGTTATGGCGCTTCTCAAGGAACGACATTTCCGGATATTTGCTATATTTCTTCATGCCTTCGGAATACAGCCACTTTCCCAGCTCGCATGATCGGTAGGATTGAAGTTTCGGCTCGGCTTCCTGTCTCAGGGATTTTTCGAGTTGCAGTAACCATTTCAAATGGATCAATCTGGCTCTGGATATATCAATCATAGGTGATTCTCGCGGAAGCTTGATGCCGGTCGTGGCAAATCAGAATTATCCGGCAGGCGTCGGTGTCTTTTCCGGATGGTTGCCCGGATGGTTGCGGGGCAATTGAAACAGGTGGTCTGCCCAATAATCCTTTTCCTCTTTGGCACGCGGCTTTTGAGCCATCGTGATGACCCACACATGCTGGATTTGAGGAAAGCCCGCCTGGAGGCGTTTCTTGAGATTTTCTATAATATCCTGCGCCTCACCCACCAAAAGCGTCTCGTCGATGGCGACATGCAGGTATATTTCCCAATATTCGCCCAAGCTACGACCGCGAACCAGTTTGATATCCTGAACACCCGCCGACATTCGGGATGTGCGGGCTATTTCGGTCAAGGCGTCCCTTGGGATCGAAACATCCAGCAGACTCTTGGTAGCGTCCCACGCAATCATCGCGCCGATTCGCATCACCATCAAGGACACCACGAAGGCCGCAATATGGTCAGCCGCAGGGACACCCAATTCCGAAAAGATAACGCCAATCAGGACGAAAAGGGATGAAAAGGCATCGATCCGATTGTCCCAGGAGAGGGCTTTAATTGCCATGTTGTTATTCTGCTGGGCGACGCATCCCAGATAACGGTGCATGAGTTCACTGGATGCCGCCGACAAAACGATACCCAACACCGTAAAAAGGGAGGGTGCGGATTCCAGGCCCGGCGTATCGGTAAAACTGGTCAAACCCAGGTAGACGCCGCCAATCATCAAGCCCACGCCAATGCCCAGTGATGAAATGAAAAGGACTTTTCCGGCACCGAAAGGAAAAGTTTTGCTGGGCGGGCGTTTGGCGATTTTCATGCTGACCAGCGTGACGGCCTTGGCCAGGGCATCGCCAATCGAGTAAAGCCCTTGAGCCACCAGGCCCTTGCTACCCGACATCCATCCCAGGAGACTTCTGAAAACAGCCTGAGCGACAGTCTGTGCCAGATCTGCCCATCCCGCCTGTAAGACACATTCCTGACAATGCTTGTTTTGCATGATTCTTCTTGATAATTGCCACTGCGCGAGCATTTTTTAAGGACACAAACTAAAGAGCCAACCCTCCGGATTGCCCGGGTGAACCGCTCAACAAAATCGTACCGGCGATAGTATAGACTGCACTCCCAGGCTAAATACAAGGATCTTCCGCTAGGATCTCTACCACACCCTGGATATATTGTTCCAGGCTTGTGTAGATCTCCAAAACTTCCTCCCACGCCGCCATCTCGATCTGGCCGAGCAGGCGGATGGCTTGGGTTTTGATCCGTGCGGCCCCGATGGTCGCGGCCAGATTCTTCAATTGTGTCGCCGCCCGAATCGCCGCACCACTTTCCTGGTGGTAGATGGCCTGTCTCAGTTCGTGTAACGGTTGGCGTGATCCCTCGGCGAACTGCCGTCTGCCCTGGGCGAGCGTCTCTTCATCCACGCCCTCGACCGCCTGGAGAAAAACCGTTGCCAACGGCTTTTTGACCTTCTTGCGGGCGTAGGATTCCACGATTTCAAGCAGTGCCCTGACCAGATAGGGCTTGAGCAGGAAGTCATTCATGCCGACCTCCAGGCAGTGCTGCCGTTCCTGCATCATGGAGTTGGCGCTCACGGCGACGATGGGAATTTGGGCCTGCCGCACACCCTCCTCGCCACGGCGAATGTGTTCTGTCGCCTCGATGCCGTCCATCTCCGGCATCTGCAAATCCATCAACACCAGATCGAAATCCCGCTGTCGTAGCTGGTGCAGTGCCTCAATACCGTTGCATGCCGTCATCACGCCATGGCCGGCCTGTTCCAGGATGGCAACGGCCAAGTGCCGGTTATCCTCGCCATCATCCACCAGCAGGATCTGCATCGGCTCGATATCGGTGCGGCGCACGATGCGGGAAACCCTCGATTCCGATTGCTTCTCAACCTGTCCCAAAATCTCCTGTAATTTCCTCAACAGCAGGAAATAGCGCACCGGTTTTTTAAGTACCACGGCCTCTTGCAGCCAGGGCGGACGGGGCAATTGTCCCATGCTGATGTGCGAGGAGATGAAGATGAGACAACCCTTGATGTGCCCGCTCACCCCCTGTTCCTCCGCTTTTCGGAGGGGAGAGACATCGTCAAGGGCTTTTACCATATCTTCGTCCAGCAGCAATGCCTCAAAGGGCGGATCCGCAGCCAGCGCGGCCAGCAGTCCCTCGGAATCTGCCGCCTCGGTCACTTCGGCACCCAAGCGCCGCAGGATGTCCTGCAAGATGATCCGGCCGGTAGCGTGGGGATCCCCCAGTAGCAGCCGCACGCCCTGTAGCGGCTGGTCATGGGGCTGATACCCCCTCTTGCGCCGTTCAAAGGATGGCGAGTCTGGCTTCTCCTCTTCCTGGCCGGGCGGGCTCCGTTGCAGCGGCAGCGAAAAGTGAAACAGGGTTCCCTGGCCCGGTGCGCTCCCCACGCCAATCTCTCCGCCCATCATCTCCACCAGGTGTTTGCTGATCGCCAGGCCCAAACCGGTACCCCCATATTTGCGGGTGGTGGAACTGTCCACCTGGGTAAAACGCTCAAACACCATCGCCTGCTTCTCTGGCGGGATGCCAATGCCGGTATCCATGACCGAAAATCGTAAATCCACTCGTTGCGGGTCGGCCGAGGGGTGTTCTTCGACCCGCAACAGGATCTCGCCCTGCTCGGTGAACTTGATGGCATTGTTGATCAGGTTGGTCAGAATCTGTCTCAACCGCAGTGCATCGCCTTCCAGGGACTGCGACAGGTTGGTGAGGCAGTGGCAGTAGAGATTCAGCCCCTTGTGATGCGCCTTGATGGCCAGACTCTCGCAGACGTTTTCCAACTGGCCGAGCAGGTCAAAGGTGAGCGTTTCCAGGGTCAACTGACCCGCCTCAATCTTGGAAAGGTCGAGGATGCTGTTGATCAAATTGAGCAGGGTGATCGAGGCACTCTGAACAATCTGGAGGTCGCTCTGTTCTTCTTCGCGAGTGAGTGTCGTATTCAGGATCAGGTCGGTCATGCCAATGA
>JBAXSA010000334.1:0-3605 GCA_037130945.1 Pseudomonadota bacterium
GGCCATCCGGGGCGCCCGCATCCTGCTGGTCGAGGACAACGAGATCAACCAGCAGGTGGCGCGTGAAACCCTGGAGCGGATGGGTTTTGTGGTGGTCATCGCCAGCCACGGCGAACAGGCGCTGGCGGCGCTAGAGGCGTCCGGCCCCTTTGATGTCGTACTCATGGATATCCACATGCCGGTGATGGATGGCCTGGAGGCCACGCGCCGGATTCGCCGGGATGGTCGTTTTCACGATCTGCCGGTGATCGCCATGAGCGCCTCCGTGATGGCCAGGGATCAGTCGGAGTGTCTGGCAGCCGGGATGAACGGCCATGTCGCCAAGCCGATCCTGCCTGAGCAGTTGTTGGGGGGGTTGGAACGCTGGATTGCCCCTGGCAAACGGGTCACGCCCGCTCGTCAGGATCAGCCGAAGGCATTGCCATCCGGGGCTGACGATTTGCCCGGCCACTTGCCCGGTTTTGATCTTGGCCAGGCGATCCAGCGCGTGAGTGGAAACCGTGATTTACTGGTGGATCTCTTGAGACAATTTGGCGTGCAGTACGCCACGGCTAGCGAGACACTCGCGGGTCTGCTGGGCCATGGCCAACACAAGGAGGCGGCACGCTGGGTTCACAAACTCAGGGGCGTCGCCGGCAATCTCGGCGCGATTGAGGTGCATCGCCACGCTGGGACACTGGAACAGGAACTCAGGGCCGGCCAGCCACCGATCAGCCAGGCAGCCCTCGATCAAGCCCTCGGGGTGGCCCTATCCGCCGTCGCTACGCTGCCGCCTCCGTCTGGAGGCTCCCGCCCCGAATCCGCTGACGCGCCCTGTGACTGGCCCCGCGCGGCGGTATTATTCCAGGAATTGCGAACGATGCTCAATGATGGCGAGTTCATCCCGCTTGAACGGGTCTCCGAGCTTCAAAAGGCGTTGCCAATCCCAGCCCTGCGGGACGACTTGGCGCGGCTTAAACATCAGATTGACGACCTGGATTATCCGGCGGCACGGGAGTCGCTCGCCCGCCTGAATCTGAGCAGCCAATAGCCATTACGCATCCAGGCACGGATAGAACGGTTGGCCACCGGAAATCCGGGCGATGTAAAACCGGTTGGTGCAGGCGTCTCAGAATTACGCATCGACTATGGCCCCGGTTATCGGGTGTATTTCACTCGGCAAGGCAATGCGGTGGTAATTTTGTTGGCGGGAGGTGACAAAGAAACACACGGACGTGTGACTGAGCCGATCAAGCCGGGCGCTCAACTTGAAGCGACCGACACCACCGCCAGCACCTCATTCCCCACGCCATGATATTCAAGCCGATCAAAGCTCGTCATCTTTGCCATGGCAATACCGCGCCCATTGGGATCAAATGCACGACTGGGATCGAATACCAGATAGGATCTCCAGTCGAATCCCGACCCTTCATCTTTTATCAGAAAATGGATTTCATGATACTTGCGCTGGAACCGAACTATGACATATTTATCTTGACATTCAGGCGATGCCAGACGACGTTCCACCTCATCTCTCCATTGGTCATTTTTGATGAGACAGGTTTTCTCAGCATAGGTAATGCCCAGCGAGCCATGCTCAATTGCATTGATGACCAGCTCCATCAGTCCGATAGCGCTTTTTTCTGGATCTGGGCACATTTCAGACAATAGACGGCTTAAGGTTAACGCATCCTCCAAGGTTCTGATGCGGAAATGACCTTCTTCCATGAACTGCAAAGCCGTTATGACGGATTGACTCGTAGCCATTTGAAGGGCATACGGATGGACTCTGTCCGCCAAGGCGGCCTTGACAACCGCTAAAAGAATTTTAGTGTCAACGGGTTTTGTCAGGTAATAGAAGGCTCCCGCTTCAATGCCTCTGATAACCTGTTCCGGGTGGGTGTTGCTCGTGACAAAAACAACCGGGATCTTTTGGGTCTCCTGATTGGCTTTCAGCTTTTCACAAACCGTATAGCCATCCATCTCCGGCATGACCACATCCAGCAAGATTAAATCCGGTTGTTCAGAAGCCGTGGTTTCCAGAGCATCCCGCCCATTGGTTGCCAAGATAATTTGATACTTTTCACGCAGGATTTCAGCGAGTGCCTTAATATTGCCAGGCACATCGTCAACAATAAGAATTTTTGACGGTTTTTCAGTTTGTGTCATGTCGGCCGGTCTCCAACTAAAATCAATTCAATTCAAATCAATTTCAAGTATTTTTGCAATGATCGCCAGTGAAGGTTGCGCACCCTTAAAATCCAGCCTCTCAATCAGTTCCTCCAAACGTCTCAACGCCTCCTGAACCCCCGTGGGCGCATGGTTCAGGTGGGGCTTGAGAGCATCAAAGGATTCCTGAGTTTCATAGGCCTTGCGTTTAAGCCGTTGGGATAACGCATTCATCAGGGGAATAATCTTTTCCCTATCCAGCGGAGGTGCTTCGACACTAGCGGGAAATTCCTCCCTGATGGCCAGAGCATCTTCTTCCTGTTGCTTCATCGTGCCTATGCCAGCCACGACCTCGTTCAGGGCGCTCTCAAAGCGATCAAGCGCCGCCAGGAAGGGTTCTTCTGGAAAAAGCTTGAGTTGACGTTCAAGAGCC
This sequence comes from Pseudomonadota bacterium, assembly GCA_037130945.1. Classification (GTDB taxonomy): domain Bacteria; phylum Pseudomonadota; class Gammaproteobacteria; order Chromatiales; family Chromatiaceae; genus JBAXSA01. Next base: position 2,582 of record JBAXSA010000334.1, read on the forward strand.
CATGTCGCGTCAAAAAGTCGCGTTGCCGCAATGTTTCCGGCGATCCCCTTGACGGTATGAAGGAGCTTGGCCGCAGACATGACGTCATCATTTCTCTTGCCCACCAAAAAGAAACGAATTTGCTGACCCGACTGGGCGTAATCCCGATGAAATTCCAGCAGCAGTGAGCGATATAAACGCCGATTGCCCTTGAGCCGCACCAACGCGGCGTTCAGGTCTATCCCGGGAAGCGTCTCGGGAAGCATCTCGGGAATGGGCGGGCTATTTCCTTCCAGATCCTGATTACGCTCTGGAGGCACAGCCAACCCCAGTCCCTCGCGGGCGGGAATCCATTCCATCAAGGCCTCATACAGTCGTGCCAAGTCGATGGGTTTGGTTAAATGATCATTCATCCCTGCGGCTAAACACTTCTCACGATCACCGGTCATGGCATGGGCCGTCATGGCAATGATGGGCAGGTTCGCGAATCCGGGATCGCTCCGGATCCGGCGAGAGGCCTGGTAGCCATCCATTTCCGGCATTTGAATGTCCATCAACACCAGGTCATACGCGGATTCCGTGAGCCTGGCTAGTGCTTCCAAACCATTGTTGGCCACCTCCACGATCAGACCCGCATCCTCCAAAATCTCCCTGGCCACTTGCTGGTTGATGGGGTTGTCCTCAGCCAGCAGGACACGGGCTCCACCAATCCGTTCCACAATCTTTTGGGTATCTAGGGTGCCCTTTCCCTTCCGGAAAGCCTTGGCAACATCCCTGCCAAAAATTTCCATGATCGTATCAAACAGGATCGAGCAGTTGACCGGCTTGGCGAGATAGGCATTCACCCCCACTGCATCTCCCAGTAATCGACATTTTTCCTCACGGTTGTATGGGATCAACAGGATCGTTTTGGGGAAAAACTCAGGCGAGAGACCCTCCTTGACCTGTTGCAGGGTTTGGAGGCCGTCCATTTTAGGCATGAACCAATCCACCAAAACCAGTGGGTAGGGACGGCCCTCGGCAACACCCTGCTGGATGGCCTCAA
>JBAXSA010000335.1:0-3582 GCA_037130945.1 Pseudomonadota bacterium
ACCCGCCTTGACTGCTACTGTGGGGTACGGATGAAGAAACCTACACTTGTAAGACTCCTTCCCCGCCCTGGCTAGGGTCTTTTCATGAAGGCCATACCGAAGGAGTATGTCAGTGCAGTCATCCCCACCAAATTGGCCGTATTGGCGGCAGGTTCCTGAAGTTGCCCTGATGAACGCGATTTTGTTGTCCATGGAACTCAACCCTTCAGAGCCACAGCCGGAATGGCTCAATGATTTCGAGCTTGGACAACGCTGTTCCATTGCCATATCACATGTCAGGGCTGGGATTCTCAAGGTGAGGCGCCCACCACTGCCAACTGTGGGGAATATGCGGATTCTGACATGGCAGGCATTGCATGACGCCATGACCCGGCAGCCGGAAGATTGTCTGGTGGATTTAGTCTCTCTCCCTGCTTTTGCTTTGTGGGCGAAATCGCTTGAATGGGAAATACCATCTGAGCTCGTGGAGATTGCCGAAAAACCACCTTTGTGGCGGCGAGGAGTGCAGGCTATAAAGGGTATTTTCAACTCCAATGCCTCAAAACCAAGCCAGCCCCCAGACTCTAAGAAATCGGGGATCAAGGTCGACAAACAGTGCCAGGCGATCTTGCGCGCCATTCAACAGAAGCAGTGGGATCCCCAAAATGTTCCTGACGGCGAGAAGGATCTTATCAAGACACTGGTGGAACAGGATGATCCGGAGGAACTGTTTAAGGCTAGCAGCGCCTTCTTGAACGCATGGAAGGAGGGATTGCGTCGAGGCATGTGGCGAATGCGCAGCCACGATAGCTATGCCAGGCGGGGCAATTAGTCCCCGAGTAATTTTGGATAAACTGGATAATCTGGATAAATTGGATATTGAGCAGGTTTCCCTCAACTCTCTAAAATTCAATCGCCACGCTCAATGGCGACAGTTAGTCATTGTCAGACAAATTGGATAAATTGGATAAACCTGGTATATCCAATATAACACTCTGATTTATTAGGCATTTCAGCCGATCATGTTCGCAAGAATTACAGCGAACAGGAGACTGAAATGAGTAATTTCATCGCGCCATGGCGCAATAATATTCAATATGAAACCGAAAGGGAGCTGGCGGAACGGCTAGGCATTTCCTATCGGACGCTTCAGCAAAAACGCAGCAGAGGAGGTGGCCCGCCCTATGTGAAATTTGGCCATACCGTGCGCTATGTCACGGTGGAGGTTGATGAGTGGCTTGCCAATCATCGCCGGATCAATACCAAGTCCGGAGGTGATGTATGAAAGCCCCCCGCACCTACGAGGAAATCAAGGCGCTATCCAAGGCCACCGGCCGGAAGATTCCCGAGCTGTTGGCCATGTCCGCCACCAATGACCCGGTCTACATCATGCCGAGTCAGGCGTTGCAAGGCCGATGGTTTGCCGAGTTGTGGGAGCGGTTCGAGCTTCCCGATGGCGTTCACCTTCGGCGCATCCATTACAAGCTGGTGAGTCAGCCAGAACCCTTGGTGATGCCAGGTAACGGCAAGCCTTACGAAAACACTGATTATTGCTGGCAGTTTCTGGGGAACGCCAGCAAAGCGGCTAGATGCCTCAACATGGTGTCCGCCAGTGCCTTCGTGGATGCTCGGAACCCTGACCCTATTTTTAACCGCGAATACAGTGGAATCGCAAGTCCCAGGCTGGAGTTGTTCGATACGTCCTGGTTTCTGCCGGAGATTCAGGCCAACCTCGCCGATGAGCTTGATGACTGGCTCTTTCCCTTCATCAGGGTGCGCGGGTACGAGCCAAATGACCGCGACCACCCGTTCCATCTGGAGCTAATCACCTAAAAATCCACGATGGACGATGTGCTGGTTCCATTGTGCCTGAATCAGTTGGGTTTCTACCATGCTGCAGGGACTAATTTCGAGGCACCCTTATGACCACAAGTTTTTCACTCGACCAAGCCACGGCCTGGGACAACCTGATCACCTTCATCCATTCAGACAGCCACGAGTACGCCCTGAGCGGTCCGGCCGGCACCGGCAAGACCTTTCTGATCAGCCGACTTGCGGCACATCTCGCCGAGATGGGTTACCGACTGCACCTGACCGCCACCACGAACAAGGCTGCTCGGGTCGCGTCTCGCATGGCTGACCAGGAGCCAAAAACCATCCATTCCCTGCTTGGCCTCCAACCCGTCGAGGACGTTGATCAGGGGCGGCAGGTTCTGCAGCGTAAACGGGAGCCCGCAGTTGCTTCCGGTAGCCTCGTCATTGTCGATGAAGCCTCCATGGTGCAGCGGGAGCTCTTGAAGGAAATCCGCTCCGCAGCCCTGGACGCCAACGCCAAAGTGCTGTTCGTCGGGGACGCCTATCAGCTACCGCCGGTCTTCGAACAGCATGCACCGGTCTTCTCCATGATCGCCCAGCAGTCACATCTAACCACCGTACACCGGCAGGCCTTGGAAAATCCCTTGCTCGCCACAGCCACGGCAATCCGCCAGGTATTGGATGGTGCGCCATTTCCACACTTGCAAGATGCTGTCTCGTCGGTCGGAGGAATGACCCTGCACAATCGGGAGGAGTGGGGCAGTCTGGCACTCAGCACCTTCGCCTCGGATGAGTACGCCGCCGACCCCGACCACTGCCGGATGCTCGGCTGGACTAACGCCTTCGTCCGGGAGGCCAATCGCCGCATCCGCCGCCATGTGTTGGGGAGCGTGGCCGACAGCCTGCCCTTCATCCCCGGTGAACGCATGATCAACAACAATGCCATCGGAGACGAGCACGACCTGATTTTGTCCACCGACGAACCGGTGCAGATATTGACCACGCAGCGTAGCGAGGTCGCGGGGGTTCCAGGCTGGCAACTGAAGGTGCGTAGCGAAAACAGCGGCGAAGTCGATGTCTTTTGTGCTGAAAATTGGCAACAGACCTCGGCGCTTCTGTCCACCGTGGCCAGACCTGCCCGCGCCCTCCAGGATGAATGCAACCGCCTTAAAAAGGTGGGACTTCATGTGCCATCTGACCTGGACAGTCGTCGCCGGGCCGCCTGGCGACTCTTCTTCGATACCAAACGCCAGTTCGCTGACCTGCGCCCACCCTTCGCCTCCACAGTCCACAAGTCCCAGGGATCCACCTTCCAGCATGTCTTTATCCATCTGTCGGACATCGGTCGCAATACCCACTGGCAGGAGGTTGTGCGGCTGCTTTATGTGGCGCTGACCCGTCCTGCCCAGCACGCCTTTATGATGGGTAATCTCCCGGCCTGGCTGACCATGATCCACCAAAGGGAGGCCGCATGATGGAATCGTTCAACCTTTGGCGACCTGTTAAACAGAAAACTGTCCCACGCGTGGGACAGTTTTGTCTAGCTGTTGGTTCCAATCAAATTTCGTACATCCAATAACAGAGGCAATTATGGCCGATGTAGTACATGCCAAACCACGCCTGTCCCCTGCCGAGCGTCACTACCTCAGCGAGCCAGAACTCGCCAACCGCTGGGGTCTTTCGCCCAAGACGCTGAGGCGTTGGCGGAGCCAGGGTCATTGCGGCCCACTGTTTGCCAAATTCTCCACGAAGGTTGCGTATCCACTTGAAGGCGAGGGTGGGGTTCTG
>JBAXSA010000336.1:0-3569 GCA_037130945.1 Pseudomonadota bacterium
TGCGTGCCATGTTCATGGAACCCGGTTGCGACAAGTGTCATGCCATTTTGGGATATAAGACCGGGGATTTTCGCGGTGCCACCGGCGTGAATCTGGCACTGACCCCCTATTACCGTCAATTCGACCATCTCAAATGGGATTTTATCCTGGGCCATACTGGAATCTGGATGTTCGGTCTGATTAGTATCGGCGTAACCTGCTGGCTGTCGTACCAGCGCCAACTGGAGCGCCAACGCGCGGCGGATGCGCTGCACTTCTACGGCAGCATTTTTCAACACAGTGGTGAGGCGATTCTCATCAGCGACCAAGACAATCGCATCATCGCCACCAATCCCGCCTTTACCCGGGATACCGGTTACACCCTCCAGGAGGTGCAGGGGCAGAACCCTAATATGCTCGCCTCCGGAGAGACTCCGCAAGAAACCTATCAGGGGATGTGGGCGGCGCTCAAGGCCAACGGCTACTGGCAGGGTGAGCTCTGGAACCGGCGCAAGGAAGGGGGTATTTATCCCCAGTGGACCAGTATTTCAGCGGTGCGCAACGACACGGAGGCGGTGACGCATTATATCGCCGGTTTCACGGATATCAGCGAGCGCAGGGCCACCGAGGCACGCCTTCAGCAGCTCGCCCATCACGATATTCTGACCGGCCTCCTGAACCGCTATAGCCTGGAGAGCCGGCTGGAACAGGTCTTGTTGTTGGCCCGGCGGGAAGGCGAGCAGGTGGCGGTGATGATCCTCGACATGGATCGTTTCAAGACCATCAACGATACCCTGGGACATCATGTGGGCGACGCCCTGCTGGTCGAGGTAGCCCAGCGCTTGCGGGATTCCGTGCGCGAAAGCGATATCGTGGCGCGTCTTGGTGGTGACGAGTTTGTCGTTGTACTCACCGGCATCGAAGCCGGGCTGGCCGCAGCCCCCGTAGCCACAAAACTCTTGCAGATCCTGTCGGAGACCTACCGCATTCAGGGTCTGACACTGCACAGCAGTCCCAGCCTCGGTATTAGCGTTTTTCCCGACGATGGCACCGACGTTGAAACCCTCCTGAAAAATGCCGATACCGCGATGTATCACGCCAAGGAACAGGGCCGTCACAACTACCAGTTCTGTGCCCCAGCCATGACTGCGGCGGCTAACGAACGTCTGATGCTGGAGCGTGATCTTCGTGTGGCGCTGGCCGATGGGCAGTTCGAACTCCACTATCAGCCGCAGATCTCCACCTCCGACAACCGACTCTGTAGCGTCGAGGCTCTGGTGCGCTGGCGGCACCCCGAACGGGGACTGATTCCACCGGTCAAATTCATCCCCATTGCCGAGGAGACAGGGATCATCGAGGATCTGGGCATTTGGGTACTGAACGAGGCATGCCGACAGTTGGCCTTCTGGCGCACCCAGGGGATCTTCGATCTGCGCATGGCGGTCAATCTTTCCGCACATCAGTTGCGTTCACCCACCCTGATCGAAGGCGTCCGGATGGCCATACGCCACCATGGCATTGGCCCGGGTGAGCTGGAACTCGAAGTCACCGAATCCACCACCATGGAAAACCCGGAACGCGCCATCAAACAGTTGACGGCCTTGCGTAATCTGGGCGTGGATCTCGCCATCGACGACTTTGGTACCGGGTATTCCTCGCTGGCCTACCTCAAATTGCTGCCGATCCAGACCCTAAAGCTCGATCGTACCTTTGTGCAGGACATCGAGACCGACGAGAACGATGCCGCCATTAGTGCCGCCACGCTGGCGCTGGCCCACAACCTCGGCCTCAAGGTGGTGGCGGAGGGGGTGGAAACCGAGGGGCAGCGGGCGTTTTTGGTCGCCCACCAATGCGATTCTCTACAGGGCTATCTGTTTGGCAAGCCCGAACCGCCCGAGGTGTGGCTGGCGCGCTGGCAATCCGAGCTGCATCCAAACCCCGAGCCGCCCATCTAGAAACCTGTCTGACTTAGGTCGAAGCCGTTGGGGCTGAAAACAATGACCGAACCCCCTGAATCAACCGATCAACACTCTCGGCCAGGGTCGCGGCACCGGACGCGGACGACAAAGACTGCGGGGAATTGGCCGCTGCTGCTGCGGCCTGTTCACCCCCCTGGTCCGTCTGATCCGCCGCTTTCGCCCGAGAGTCTCCTAGCAGACGGCTCCGCAACAGATCACCCGTCAGCTTTGCGGGATCGGCAAACAGGGTACCCAGCGAGGATGTCCCCATCAGATCCTTCATCTGCCGCATGAGCTGGCCCAGATCCCGCATACCGTTGCCGGGCAAGGATCCAGAGCTGGAATCCGTCTGGACAGCCGAATTAGCCCCGTCTTCCTTCATGCTACTCACAGCCTGGTAGGCAGAAGTCATGCTCCGGGTTTCGCTATACCCCAACGAGAGCGTAAACCCTGCCAATTGCTGGCCGTCATACCCCAAGTCACCGGCCTTCTTCAGGACATCCTGCATATTGCCATTGCCAAAGAACTGATTGGCCACCCCGTCGATCTTTCCCATCAGGTCTTTAAGGGCTTGACGTTCCTGGTCGTTTAGGTTGCCCTCGATGGTCAGGTTAAAATTAGTCTGGGAACTGCTCTCGCTGGCCATGCCCGTGACCGAGGTGTTGCCACTCTGGGCCGCAACGGTCGCCACCGAGGACGATTGCTGCTGATTGAAGCGAATCTGAACCTTGTCACCTTCGGCGGTCTGGACATCCAGGGAAAATTGATACCCCTGACTTTGGGAAACCGCTAGCAGCGCCGCCTGGCTCTCCGTGGCGGGATCCGGGGCAAAAGGCGATTGACCCTTTTCAAGCCGGTTGATGCCGTTTTGGACAAGATCAATGGTCTTCTCGGCACCCGCCTTGATCTGGCCATCCCATACCCCCAAGCCCTTGAGGATGTCCTGGGCTTCCTTAAACCCCTTGTCCACCGCGTCCCGGGCGGTTTGGTACATGCCCTTGAGCTTTTCATCGTCGGCCCCATTGGCCTTGGCCAGTCCAATGGCGCTGGAAATGAAGGTCAACAGCCGATCAGCCGTATTTTTAGGGGAAAAGTCTTCGGGATCGAGGTTTTCGACCTTGCCAGTACCTGTGCCCTCCATGGACTGATTGAGAGAGCGGAGGATCTGCTGATTGAGTACCTTTCGTGCCGCTGCCGGGCCAAACGTCGGGGTATCTGTGGTGGCGGGGGTGTTTGAAGAAGAAGAAGCGGCTGTGGCAGAGGCGCTGGTTGATTGTGCCGGCAACGTCGCTGGCCGGGACGGTGCCGAGGAGCGACTGCGGTTGAGCCCGTAAGTCAGACTGGCATTTAGGGGATAGGAGACTGGTTGAACCATGACACTGCTCTTTTTAACTAATGAGGCGGACTTCCGTTCATAACTATCGGCGGACGCGGGAGATTCTTCAGGACTCAATTATCCTGGATTTCGGGATCAAGAGGCTTTGGCTTTGGCGAGACGGGTTAGCGGTAGGAACAGGCACAAGGGAATTATGGCAACCAGCGTAAAGTCGCGCAGGTAGGCATCACGGGAAGCCCATGAAATGAGCCCTCAGGCCATCGGACACAGAGTTCACGCATCAACATTGCGCGACT
>JBAXSA010000337.1:0-3556 GCA_037130945.1 Pseudomonadota bacterium
TCACGAAGTCGTAGATCGTGAAATAGTCCTTGCCGTCATGCAACCGTGTGCCGCGTCCGATGATCTGCTTGAACTCGATCATCGAATGGATGGGTCGCATTAGCACGATGTTGCGCACATTGCGGGCGTTCACACCCGTTGAGAGTTTTTGCGAGGTGGTCAGGATGGTCGGGATGGTCTTCTCGTTGTCCTGAAAATCCCGCAGCCATTGCTCGCCCAACACGCCGTCGTCTGCGGTCACCCGATGGCAGTAGTTGGGGTCGGGGTTGGCTTTCATTTGGTTGACCAGATCCCGCACCGCCAGCGCGTGTGCCTGGTTGGCGCAGAACACCAGCGTCTTCTCGCGTGGGTCGATCTGGGACAGGAAGATTCCCACCCGCTTTTTTTCCCGTTCCCGGATCTCAATGATCCGGTTGAAGTCGGATTCCTCGTACCGTCTGCCAGTTTCAATTTCACCCTCGACCAGGGTGTCGTCGGGCGTATAGATATAGTCGTCCAGCGTGGTGGCGATCTGTTTGACCCGAAACGGCGTGAGAAAACCGTCGTTGATCCCGTCCCGGAGCGAATAGATAAACACCGGTTCGCCAAAATAGGCGTAGGTATTCACGTTGTCGCGGCGTTTGGGCGTCGCAGTAAGTCCCAGCTGCGCGGCTGGGGCGAAGTAGTCCAAAATGCCGCGCCAGGTGCTTTCGTCGTTGGCGCCACCCCGGTGACACTCGTCGATGATGATGAAATCGAAAAAATCCCGGGGATACTCGCCGAAATAGGGCGTCGGCTCCCCTCGCCCACTGGGAGAGAGGCTGGGGGTCGGCCCGCTCATGAAGGTCTGAAAGATGGTAAAAAAGAGGCTGCCATTCGTCGGCACCTTGCCTTTCTTGCGGATGTCATCGGGTTCGATACGCACCATCGCGTCATCGGGAAAAGCGGAAAAGTCGTTGTAGGCTTGATTGGCCAAGAAATTGCGGTCGGCCAGGAAGAGAATGCGCGACCGGCGGGTGGGTGTCCCCTCCGCTTTCCAGTCGGTCAGGTTCCAGCGGCTCTGGAATAGCTTCCAGGCGATCTGAAAGGCGATGAAGGTCTTGCCGGTGCCAGTCGCGAGCGTCAGCAGAATCCGCTCGCGCCCATCGGCAAGCGCCGCCAAGGCGCGCTCGATGGCGATCTCCTGGTAGTACCGGCCCTGAAAATAGCCGCCCCGATCCTCGAACGGCACGGCGGCAAAGCGGTCGCGCCAGGCATTGGGCGTGGCGAAGGTGCGTTGCCAAAGTTCATCCGGTGCCGGGAAGCCAGAGAGTTCGCCTTCCGTGCCGGTCTGCCGGTCAATGCCGTAGATGCCCTGCCCATTGCTGGCGTAGGCAAAGCGGATGGCCAGCTTTTCGGCGTAATCCTTGGCTTGGCCTACGCCTTCGGTCAGGGGTTTGTCCCAGGCTTTGGCCTCGATCACCGCCAGCCGAGTGTTGCGGTACTCCAGCACATAATCGGCGGTGAGCGCCTTGCCCCGCTTGCCCCGGCCCTCGATGCGCCCCAGCGTGATCGGATACTCGCGGCGGACGCGGCTGTCCCCGGCCACATCCCAGCCCGCCGCCGCCAGCAACGGGTCGATGTGTTCGGCGCGGGTTTCGGCTTCGTTCACGCCTATATCTCGCGCTTCAATCAAAACCTAAGAGCGTCATGATTTGGCGATCCTCCGGCGCGATGGTTTCTTTGTAGCCTGATATTCCTTCGGTACGGTGTACATGGGTAGGGGGATGAGTGGCAGACCGGCACGGGCGCAGGTGGATTGCAGATACTCCCGCCAGTAGGGCCAGACGTGATAACCCACGTTGACGCTGGCGAAGGTGTCTAGGGCGGCTTTGCTCGGGGTACTACCGGGTTTGATGAGGTAGTCTGCCTGGAACAGTACCTGGATTTCGGCCACTTGGCCGGTGCTGGGATCCTCATCCCGGATGAGGGCGGTGGCCGCCAAACGCAGGCCGCATTCAAACTCCACCTTAAAATGATGCTGGACTGGTTCGCCTTCGATTTGGTATTCCATCATCTGTGCGTGTTTCGCTGATGCGCGAAATTGCACTAAGAGTTCAATAGAGGGCAGCGCGGGGTCGAAGCCATCCGCCAGCTCAAACCGCGTCTGACGCAGGCTGATACCCTGGATGACCAGGGATTGGATGGCTTCCTGAAGCAATTCCTCGTTCATCTCCGCCCTACTATTTTCATGGATCTCCAGTCATCGTAACCTTCATCATTTTCGGCACATAGCGCGATTGGTGGTCGCGTGGCCATCCGCAGGCTTTGGTCAAACACGTAGGGACTTTCCAGCGTGGTATTAGCACCCAGACTGCTAACGCGGCGGTCACCCTTGGTGCGGTAAGTAATGTCGAACTCTTTACCCAAAGCCTCGCAGTAGTCGAACAATGCGCCTAGGGAGAGATTAGCGCCACCCAGTTTCTTAGACAGGGCTTGGTCACTCAGGCCTAGGCGAGCAGCCATGTCCCGTTGGCTCAGACCAACATCGGCCAAGAGGATGCGCAGGTCAGCGGCGATCTCGGCCAGTTTTTCCCTTTTCCGGTATTCTGGGTTTTCCCGCTTTTCGCGCAAATAGTTGGTGAAGCGTGTGATCATCTTTATCTCCGACGATGCTTAATTGCCTGCTTTCGCGAGCTCGAAAGTAGTCCTGCATGGCACGCCCGGCGGCATCCATGTCCGTCTGCGAGGTCTTCTGGCTTTTCTTAACAGCCAGATGGACGAGCAGCAGCACCTTTTTACCGCCTCCGTAACACCACAGCAGACGAACCTGTCCCTGCTTGAACTGCCAGATGTGTTCTTCCGTGACCTTTCCAGAGGGCAGGGCAATATGAACAGTGCCCAGATCATGCAATTCCTTTTCATCGCGGATGAGTTCTTTCCAGGGCCTGCCCGTGATCGCCAACCTGCGGATCAAAGCTAGCAAGGTGTCGAACTGCTTCTCTAGGTTGGATCCCAAGTTCCCGGCCTGGGTCAGGAGGGGACAATCGTTACCTTCCGCATCACCACAGGAGGTCAGGAGTCGCCAGGCATCTGCTGGTAAGGGTGGGTCGTCTTCATCTTCCAGTGGGAGCAGGTAGTACAATTTTCAACCTATAAGTTGAATATCGTTGATTTTGGCGAAAAAAGCAACTCTGCAATAGAGATACTTATAACCATTGGTGCCAATTCTTTGGCTTTTTACAAGAGCTTGGCGCGAAAATTAGTTTTTATTCCCAGGCCCGCAACCCTTCCTCCGGCAACGGCTCGAAAAAGGCATTCCCAAGCCGTTCTGCCAATAAGCCAGGCTGACGCGGCGTGGCAGGCCGAGAATTCCTGAATGGAAAGCGTATGGGCATCGTTCATAAGTCACCCGAAAAAGCCCGATGTAGCAGCGATTTTTTCAGCTCGTCAAGGGCGGCGAGTTTTTGCTGGTAGAGGGCGGCGAGGCATTGGGTTTCGGCGCGAAGATCTTCAAGTTCTGAAACAATGGCACGTTGTTCGCTATAGTTTCGCATTTTTAGGTGGCTCGGTGCCTGACATGGAAGCTATCCAGATG
>JBAXSA010000338.1:0-3531 GCA_037130945.1 Pseudomonadota bacterium
CCGTGTCCGGAATGCCGGAGCCGACCCAGTCATCGAGACAAAAGGCCATCATCTGACGCCGCAACACCTCGGCGGCCTTCAGGAAGATCCCGGGCGGCATCACCTCGCCCTGCAACATCTCCAGGGTATCTTCAAAAAAATACAGATCGTGGGGACTGGCACCATCGGCCAGGGTGGTGGTGAAGGCGTTGCCATCGCGTCGGCCGGCGCGCCCGATCCGCTGCAAATAGCTCGCCTGATTCGGCGGCACCGAGCAAAGCAGCACCGAGGACAGATCGCCAATATCCACGCCCATCTCCAGCGTTGGCGTAGCCGACAGCAGGTTTTCGTACCAGGGGGGCGGCGTTTTGACCTTAAAACGCCGCTCCAGCGATTCGCGTTGGTCACGGGATAGCAGGCCGGTGTGTTCGGCGCAAAAAACCCGCCGCAAATCGCCACGGCTAAAGCGTTTTGCCAGCCAGCCGCTGGCCGCCAGGATTTCGCTATAGTGTTCCCCGGGGGCATCCAGACAGGGCATACCCAGCAAGACCTCCGCGCATTCCTCGGGAACCGTCAGACTCCGCTTGCCCTGGGCCGACTGAAGCCGCACCACCCGGGTTTCCAGCACCAGGGCGTCGGGATTCAGACCGATGACCGCAGCCGGTTCGTCTGCCATACGCAACAACACCCCAGTGTCGACCAGGGCGTCGATGGCCGGGGTGTAGAAGGCCATCTCGGCCTGACCGGGCAACAGGTTCGCCGCACCCAGCGTCGCCGCCAGCCAGGTCTGGTAAAAGGTCTGTCCGTGGGGTTTTACCAGCGAGTCAAACCCGTGCGCATTGGCCAGTGACAGAAACCGGGGATGCGGTGTGCGATCCCCCAGGCCAGGCAGCCACTCGTGTCGTCCCTGGGATCGGGTGAAGGCAAAGAGGTTGCCGTCCCGGGCGTAGCTCAACAACTCGGGATGCGCGACCGCGCCCCGCTGCCGCAGGTGGCACACCATCCCCCACAGCCACCACACCAGGGTCGTCTGATCCAGAGACCGGAGACCGAGGTTCTCCTGGAGGATGGGCAGCAACTGCTCGGCGGCGCGGGTGATGTCTGGCAGTCGCGGTGCCAAGGTGGCCTTGCCAATGGCGTCGAGGTTGCGGCCCCGGCGGCTGAGATAGGTGAATTCGGCGAAGGCCTGCCACGCCAGGCGTTTTTTCACGCGCATCGGCAAGCGGCTGTCCTGGGGCAAACGGCCCTGACCCTGTAATGCCTCCGCCCAGTCCCGCTGCCACAGCATGTTGGGGCCGATGAATTCGGCGACGAAGCGTTCGACCGGCATTTTGAGTAATGACGCCTGATCCAGCCAGAGTTGCGCCGACTGTTCCAGAAATTGCGGCCAGGGGCACTGGGGCCTGGCCACCTGGTCGATCACCTGGGCCAGCCCCGTGCGTACCGTGTTGAGATAGGTTCGCGCCGTGAAAAAACCGGCACGATGCGCCGCGTCCTGCACCGCGTCGGAGAAGGCAATCAGCTTTTTGTCGTCATTGAAGGGGCTGGCCCAGCTTTGCTCGATGGTGACGGCTCCGAGGGTCGTGTTGCGGGCGCCGAGCAGAATCAGCCGGGAGACGCTGCCACAGGCCGGACAGGCCGGATCGTGCCAGGCGTGGGCGGCCCCGGTTCGCGTGGTCGTGGTACGGGTCGCGGTGACCCGGAAGACCCTCACCAGATCGCCCTCGCCACAGGCATCACAGGATGTCTTGCCCCCTTGCAGATGACCGCAGTGGGCGCAGACCCGCTGCTCCATGCCATCGCACAGCGGCCGGGCGAGGCCGGCACCGTACAGACGCAGCGCCTCCGGTTGCCCGGAGAACCAGGTACTGTAAATCTCGTCGAGATCGGTCGAGAGCCGGGACTGGCCACTGGCGAGCCGGCTCAACCAGCCGGTGGTGTGGCAATCCGTGCATTGCAGGAGTGGCAGGTACAGCCGGCCTGGCTCGCGCCGGACATCGCTATCGGCGCGTAGTTCGAGGTCGCGTGGATGACTTCGCAAGGGTGCCACCATCCGGCGTAGCTCCCGCATCCAGAGTTGCACCCGGAGCGTCACCAGGGGCCGGCCGTTGGGATCACGCGCCCAGGCCACCAGCGCCAGCAAGGCGTCCAGCACCGGGTCAATCTGTCCGCGCACCGCGTCGGGCAGGGGGCGTTGCAGCGATTGCCGCAACTCACTCAAGGCGACGATCCGGCCCTTCAGCAGCCGCAGCAGATTGACAAACAGCAGGTGCTGTTTGAGTAGCCCGCCCAGCCTACTCCGCCAGGCCGGGTCATTCACATCGGCGGGCGGGTCGAGTCCGGGAAAAAATAGGGTAAACCAGGCCGCCACCGCCGCCTGTGGCGAGGGGTATTGGTCGGCGTCCAGCACCGCCTCAAAATCGGGACGGGGATACAGCAGATGCTCAATCATGCTATCCCCCAGGAACTCGGCCTCGGTCAGGCGGTTTTCCGTCACCACGGCGTCGGCCGGGAACGCCACGCCGAAGACCTGCCGCGCGTAGTCACGGAGCGGCGCGGTGTCGGTATTGCCACCCAGGGTCGCCGAGGTGCCGACGCCAATCAGGTGGCCCTCCGGTGTTTTCAGTCGCGCCCGGAGACGACGCAGCAGCAGCGCCAGATCCGTCCCTTGGGCACCATCAAAGGTGTGCAGCTCATCCACCACCACATAACGCAGCGTCTCAGGTGTATTTTTGGCCCACAGCCGCCGATCCTTGGGCCGGATCAGCAGATAGTCGAGCATCTTGTAGTTGGTGAGCAGGATGTCGGGCGGGTCTTTGCGGAGTGTCTCGCGATCAGTAATCACACTGGCCGGCTTCATGATCGCTTCCCCCCGGCCCTCCTGGCCCGACCGTCCGCCGATGAAAAGCCCCACTCGCAACCGTCCAAAGGCCGGTGTCTGGGTGATGACCTCGGCAAACCGCCGGGCCTGATCCGCCGCCAGCGCGTTCATCGGGTAAATCACCAGCGCCTTGATGCCCGCGTTGCCTTCTCGGGTAGCACGGGCACAGTGATCCAGTAGCGGATACAGAAAACACTCGGTCTTGCCGCTGCCGGTGCCCGTGGCGATCAGGGTGCTGGCCGCCAAATGGTCACTGGCCAGCCGTTGCCACGCCACCTCCTGATGGACGTAACCGGGGTGTTCCATCTCAAAATGGTCGAAAAACCGCCGGCCCTGTGTGCCGATCCGAAACGGCAGTCCAATCTGGAGATACGGGCCTTTCATCCAGAGGGCCTCGTTCTCGGTAAAGCGCCGCATAATGCCCGCAAACAATGGATCGGAGGGCTCGAATCCCGTGATCAAAAAGTGTTTTAGGCCGTTTTGAACTTCGCGGGCCAGTAGGGAGGGCAGCATGGGGGTGATTGCCTGTGGGTTAAATCATCATCGTTTGCCAAATTATCCAACCCATTGGGATGCTCTATTGACAGCAGAATCGTGTGTTGTCAATGTTACAACATGAAAGCCAACCTTCCCTATAAATCCCGCCCCCTGGCTCCCCCTGGCTCCCCCTG
>JBAXSA010000339.1:0-3527 GCA_037130945.1 Pseudomonadota bacterium
AGACTGGGCTCGCGGCGGGCGTGGGGGCTGAAGGAAATGTTGTTGCAAAAAGTACAGCCCCCTCGTCCCTTGCTGCCGTCACGGTTGGGGCAGGTCATCCCGGCATTGACCGCCACTTTGTGGATCCGTTGGCCATAGCGGCGCAATAGATCCTGTCCCAGGGTGTTCAGGTAATCGGAGAGTGCCATGGGCTCAGTGTGCCACTCTTGGCCTTCATCCGCCGGTCACCGGCGGAAAAAAGGCCAGTTCGTCGCCTGCTTGCAAAGTGTCCGTGGGCCGGGCCAATTCCTGGTTGATGGCCATCAGTAGCGTGGAATCCTTGGCCAGGGCCGTCCAGGGTTCGCCACGCGCGCTGAGATGTTCGATGACATCGGACACCGTGACAAACCCGCCGCTGAGCGTCTCCGCCTCGCAGCCCAGTTGTTCGCGCAAACGCGCAAAGTAACGTACCTGGATCATCCCAACAGCCCCTCGATTGGCAGAAAACGCACCGGATCCCCCCGGCGCAGGGTTTGCCCGGGAGCGATGTCTATCAAACCATCGGCCCAGACCACCGAACTCAGCACCGCCGAGGAACGGCTGGGGTAAATCCGTGCGCATTCCACGCCATCATCCCCCCGCACTTGCCGCGCCCGCACAAATTCCCGGCGTGTATCCGGCCGGGGCCAGTCAAAATCGGCGATCAGCGAGTATCCCCTGGGTACCACCGAGCCGATGATACCCTGCTGGCGCAGAATGAAGGGACGCACGATCAGGCAAAAGGTCACGAAGAGCGATACCGGGTTGCCCGGCATGCCCAAAAACGGCACGCCATGCAGACGGCCATAAGCCAGGGGTTTGCCGGGGCGGATGGCAATCTTCCAGAGTTTTAGTTCACCGAGGCGTTCCAGGGCGGGTTTGACGTGATCTTCCTCGCCCACCGACACCCCACCAGACCCCAGCACCAGACCCCCCCAGGCAGTCCCCGCTTCGAGCGCCTCACAGGTGGCGTCCAGGGTATCGGGTACTGGCCCCAGGGAGCGAACTTCGCAGCCCAGGCGTTCCAAAAGACCCATCAGCAAAAACTGGTTGGAATTGTAGATACAGCCAGGCCGGAGCGTTTGACCGGGCAGTGTGAGTTCGTCGCCGGTACAGAGTATCGCCACTCGCAAACGCCGCCATACAGGGAGTTCCGCAAACCCCATCGAGGCGGCCAGTCCGAGGTGCTGAGGCAACAAGCGGGTGCCTGTCGCGATCATCTCGCTGCCCTGGCGGATGTCATCGCCGGCCCGGCGGACATTGGCGCCGATTTTTGGGGGGGGCGTGTGGATCACCACCGCGTCGCCATCGGCCTCGCACACCTCCTGGATGATCACGGTATCCGCGCCCGGCGGAAGCGGCGCGCCTGTAAAAATCCGGGCGGCGCTACCCGGAGCCAGCGGGGTGCCCATCGTCCCAGCCGTCAGACGCTGGCTGACGGGCAGACGCGGCGTGGATCCCGCCAGATCGGCGACGCGTACCGCGTAGCCGTCCATCGCGCTATTGTCCCAAGGGGGGATGTCGAGAGGACTCACCAGGGGTTCGGCCAGCACTCGCCCGAGGGTGGCGGTCAGGGGCAGGCGTTCGCTGTCGTTTGGCCCTATTGCCTCGGGGAGCAGACGTGCCAGAGCCTCGTCGAGACTCGCCAGGTCATGGCTGGCTGGATTATCACAACACGACATGGCGTCACCGTTCGGACAGTCGCGGAAACATCGCCGCGAAATTACAGGGCCGGGTACGATGGTCGAGCTGAGGGGCCAGGATGCGATCCCAGCCAGTGCGGCAGGCACCCGTTGAGCCCGGCAGGCAGAAGATCAGGGTGGCATTGGCCAATCCCCCGAAGGCCCGGGATTGAAGGGTGGAAGCGCCAATCTCTTCCAGGGAATAGAAGCGGAACAACTCGCCAAACCCCTCGATGGTCTTGTCCACCAGCGGGGATACCGCTTCCACGGTGCAATCCCGGCCCGTCACCCCGGTGCCGCCGGTGCTGATGATGACCTGCACGGCGGGGTCGGCAATCCAGCGGGACACCACCGCACGTAGCTGATACCGGTCATCCTTGCAGATCACCTTGTCGGCCAGCCGGTGACCGGCCTGGGTCAGGCGTTCCACCAGGGTTTGGCCGGAGGTGTCCGTACTGTCGTCGCGGGTGTCGGAGACCGTCAACACGGCAACGTTCAGGGGCAAAAAGTGATCAAAACAGGCATGTCCGCCCATAAAAAATACTCCTCGACTGAATCAATAGGGATAGATGAAAAATGGGCATCCTTCAAAAAGACCCGAAAGTAGTTTACACATTTGGCTCACCAGGCTCATATTGGGTTTTGAGGACATGCTGGAATCTATGGTCTTTCGCCATCTTCTGCACCGGGATGCTCGCCTAACACGCATTGATTTTATGTGTTGGCACCCCCCGCCCGGATCGCGGAAATCAGTCGGCTGGTGGAACGATCAGGCAAAAAACCGAGGATACGCACCGTCCCACCGGATTCGGTGACACAACGATGTCCGGCCACGGCTTCGACCTGGTAGTCCCCACCCTTGACCAGAATATCCGGGCGTACCGTACAGATCAGGGCTTCGGGGGTATCCTCCTCGAAGGCCGTCAGCCAGTCCACCGATGACAACCCTGCCAACACCGCCAACCGCCGCGCCAGGGGATTGATGGGCCGGTCAACCCCCTTGAGACGCCGCACCGAGGCGTCGCTATTGACCGCTACCACCAGACGATCACCCAAACGCCGGGCCTCTTCCAGATAGGCGACGTGGCCATCGTGGAGAATATCAAAACAGCCATTGGTCATGACGATCCGCTCCCCCTGGGCGCGGGCCTCATCGACCGCCATCTGAAGTTCCTCGGGGGTGAGGATGACCCGCCATTCGTGATGGGCCTGGGCACGGCGGAGTTCGGCGGGGGTGACGGCCGCCGTGCCGAGTTTGGCGACCACCAGACCCGCCGCCAGGTTGGCAAGCCCCGCAGCATTGGCAAGCGTTAACCCACCGGCCAGGCCTGCCGCCAGCACTGCGATCACCGTATCCCCGGCACCGGTCACGTCAAAGACCTCGCGGGCCCGGGCGGGCAGATGGAGCGGATCCCGGCCGGCCTCCAGCAGCAACAGGCCACGTTCTCCCAGCGTGATGAGCAGCGCCGATAATTCGAGTGTCTGGCGCATCCGCTCGCCAGCCTCGGTCAGTGTCCGGTCGTCCCGGATCTTCCCGGCCACCGCCTCGAATTCGGCGAGGTTGGGTGTGAGTAGCGTAGCCCCCCGGTAACGCTGAAAATCCAGGCCCTTGGGATCGACTAAAACCGGCAGGCCCCGCTGGCGGGCGGTCTGGATGAGCCGCTGCGGGTCGTTCAGGGTGCCCTTGCCATAGTCCGACAACAAGAGTAGATCGGCCGAATCGAGCGCCGTCTCACAGTCTTTATGGAAGGCGGTTTTGTCGATGGCCGCGAAGGATTCCTCGAAATCCAGCCGCAAGAGTTGCTGATGCTGGCTCAAAACTCGCAG
>JBAXSA010000340.1:0-3492 GCA_037130945.1 Pseudomonadota bacterium
GATCGATAGGACGGGCCAGGAACGCCCGCTGTTGACGGCCAACGAGATCATGAACCTGCAAATTCCACGCGGTACCCTGACGCCTGCGGAACGGGACGTGATCAACCATCACATTGTCGCGACTATTGAGATGCTGGAAAAATTGCCCTTTCCCAAACATCTGTCGCGGGTGCCGGAATTTGCTGGCGGGCACCATGAACGTATGGATGGACGCGGCTATCCGCGAGGGTTGACCCGCGATCAGATGTCCGTTCAGGCCCGCATGATGGCGATTGCCGATGTCTTTGAAGCCCTGACCGCCCGCGATCGTCCCTATAAACCCGGAAAAACCCTGACCGAATCCCTAACCATCCTCGGCAAGATGAGGCTCGAGAATCATATTGATCCCGATCTTTTTGACGTTTTTTTGCGGGAGACGGTCTATCAGGAATATGCTGAAAAATTCCTGGAACCCGCCCAGATTGACGCCGTTGATCTCAAAAAAATCCCCGGTTATACCGAGGCGGTTAGTCCCTAAAGGGGCAATAGCCGTTACAATCCCTACTTTAAGTCTTGTCGAGTGGATCAATTTGCCCGCATGAAAGCCTTTTTTACCGCCCTTTGTCTGGCTGTTTTGTTGTCCCTGACGGTACAGGCCGCCGTTTCCCAAAAACCCCAGGAAGCCGCCCCGCCGGAGCCTGCCAAACCCGTTGCGGCTTTGGTATCAAAACCGCTTCCGGACGCCAAACCCACGCCAACGGCGCTCGACGGGCCGGTTCCCGAAGCGCCCAAGATCGCCGCCAAAGCCCATATCCTGATGGAGTTCGAGAGTGGTCAGAGTCTCGGGGAAAACAACGCCGACGAGCGCCTGGAACCCGCCAGTCTGACCAAGATCATGACCGCCTATGTGGTCTTTCGTGAACTCGCCCAGGGCAAGGTCAAACTCGACGATCAGGTCTTTATCAGCGAAAAGGCCTGGCGTACCGGGGGTTCCAAGAGTTTTGTGGAGGTCAATAAGAAAATCCGGCTGGAGGATTTGCTCAAGGGCATGCTGATCCAGTCCGGCAACGATGCGAGTGTGGCGTTGGCGGAACACCTTGCCGGTGGCGAGGACACCTTCGTTCTGATGATGAACCACGAGGCCCAACGCCTGGGGATGACCAACACCCATTTTGTCAATTCCGACGGTCTTCCCAAGCCCGATCACTATTCCAGCGCCCGCGACATGGCCCGGCTGGCGGCTGCCACCATTCGGGATTTCCCGGATTTTTATGCCTGGTATGCCATCAAGGAATTCACGCATCACGGCATCAAACAGCACAATCGCAACCGCCTGTTATGGCAGGATGAAAGCGTCGATGGCATCAAGACTGGGCATACGGAAGGGGCGGGGTTTTGCCTGGTGACCTCTGCCAAGCGCGAAAACCTGCGGATGATTTCGGTGGTGTTTGGTGCCAGCGGCGATTCGGCGCGCGCCCAGGAAAGCCAAAAATTGCTGAACTACGGCTTCCGTTTCTTCGAGGCCTACCGGTTGGCCGCCGCCGGTTCGGAATTGCAAAAGATTCGGGTTTGGAAGGGACAGCAGCGTGAATTGTCAGCGGGGGTGATTCAAGCCCAAAACCTGGCGGTGCCGCGAAACCAGGTCAAACACCTGGAGACTCGCGTGATCCCCCAACCCCGTCTGATGGCACCGGTGGAGCAAGGCCAGACGGTCGGAGAGATTATGGTCTTTCTCAAGGGTAAGGAGATCGGCCGATTCCCCTTGCAGGCTCTGGAGGAGGTACCGGCAGGCTCCTGGTGGCGGTGGCTGATTGACACCGTCCTGCTGTGGTTCCAGTAGCACAGCGTCATGGAACAGGTCTATCTCAACGGCCGGTTTTTGCCCCTATCCGAGGCCCAGGTGCCGGTCATGGATCGGGGATTTTTGTTTGGCGACGGTGTTTATGAAGTGATCCCGGCCTATGGCGGCCGTCCCTTGCGTCTGCCCCATCATCTGGCGCGGCTAGACGACAGTCTGGCCGGCATTCGTCTGGCCAACCCCCTGACGGCGGCCGCGTGGGAACGGATTCTAGCGGTGTTGATCGAGCCTTTTCCCAAGATCCAGGATGTCTCGGTGTATATCCAGATCACCCGTGGCGTGGCCCCCAAGCGCGATCACGCCTTTCCCGTCGGGGTCAACCCGACGGTATTTGCGATGGCCTCCCCGATTACCCCGCCGCCCGCCGTCTGGTTGGAGGAAGGGGTGGCGGCGGTGGTTCTCGAGGATTTGCGCTGGCAGTTATGCCATCTCAAAACCATTACGCTGCTGGCCAATGTCCTGCTGCGTCAGACCGCTGTAGAAGCCGGGGCTGTCGAGGCGATCCTGGTGCGTGATGGCCGGGTGACCGAGGGCGCGGCCAGCAATCTTTTTGTCTGCCGGGAGGGACGCCTTCTGACCCCCCCCAAGGGCCCTGCGCTGCTACCCGGCATCACCCGCGATCTGGTGCTGGAACTGGCTGAACGGCACGGCATCGCGTGGGGCGAGGAAATCCTGCCGCTGGCAACTCTGCAAGACGCCAGCGAGATCTGGCTCACCAGCTCGACCCGCGAAATCCTTCCGGTGACACGTCTGGATGGCCGGCCGGTCGGAGAGGGTAAACCCGGCCCGATCTGGCGGCGGCTGTGGGCGCTCTATCAGGACTACAAGGATCATCTCCGCCGGGGTGAGCCAGATGAGCCATGAGCCGTCCTGAACCGGCTAGAATCTGGGCCGTGATGGCCCCGTGACGCGATCCCCGCTTCCCCCCCTAGGCGTGCGGCGGCTGGGATGCCGGGATTATTTACCGGTGTGGGAGGCCATGCGGCGCTGGAGTGATCAGCGGGTTCCCGGCACCCCCGACGAACTCTGGCTGCTGGAACATCATCCCGTGTTTACCCTGGGCCAGGCGGGGCGTCCGGAATATCTGCGTGATCCCGGCACCATCCCGGTGATTACCAGCGACCGGGGCGGCCAGGTGACCTATCACGGGCCGGGTCAGCTCATTGCCTATCCCTTGCTGGATCTGGATCGCCTGGGTCTTGGGATTCGTGGCTTGGTGGCCAGCCTGGAGAAGGTGGTGGCTGATCTGCTGCGGGACTTGGGATTGATTCCGGAACAGCGCCCTGGTGCCCCGGGGGTGTATGTGGGAGCGGCCAAGATTGCCGCCTTGGGGCTGCGGGTGCGGCGGGGCTGTAGCTACCATGGTCTCAGCCTGAATGTTGCCATGGATCTCGAACCCTTCCAGCGTATCGACCCTTGCGGGTATCCGGGGCTGGCCGTGACCCAACTGTGTGATCTGGGAATTGACGAGGGGGTGACCGCTATCGCCGACCGTCTGGCGGAAGGGCTGCGAGCCCACTGGGAATATCCGGGCCTGATCCCGCTGCCCCCGCAATTACCCTAGGTATCTGAGATTCAGAGCAAGAGTTTCGGTTCACGTTACATGAATACTATCCCCTTCAATGCCATAGGATTAGGCTCTGAATCGCTGGGTT
>JBAXSA010000341.1:0-3491 GCA_037130945.1 Pseudomonadota bacterium
CTATCAAGCCAAGGAAAAAGGCCGCAACAACTTCCAATTTTACCAGTCTGACTGATGGTGTCTGGTTACCCAAAAAGGGTTGTTTTTTAGGAATACTTGAATCTTCGAGTCTGTTGGAATAGATTAAGAATTATATTGCGCAGTTTCTAGTCAATCTTACAACATAACCTATTGAAAATAAGAATATTTTACAACATGCTGAGACAAGCTAGTATTACCCGTCGCGCACTATCCGATTTTTATACCACTGCCCTATACCGTGCCCGACGGCACCCCAGTTTTTCAGCCATGAAAAATCCTCATCGCACCCTGACAGGACTGCTCCCCCTGATCTTTCTCGTTGGCTGCCCACTAGATCGCGCCGCGCCCCTCCAAGTGGTGGGCACCCTGGAATGGGATCGGGTGGAGTTGAGTGCCGAGACACCCGAGCCCATCCTGGAGATCCTGGTTCGGGAGGGGGATCGGGTGCAGGCCGGCCAGGTGCTGCTGCGCCAGGATCCGCGAAAACTCGAAGCGCAGTGGGCGGCGGCGGCGGCCACCCAGCGCCAGGCCTCGGCGCGGCTGGCGGAACTCCTCCGGGGGGCCCGGCGCGAACGCATCGAGTCCGCCCAGGCGCGGCTTCGTGCTGGCGAGGAGGTGCTGGTGGTGCGCCAGGCGAATCTGGATCGCATCGGCCCGCTGGTGTCCCGGAAGTTGGCCACCCCCGACCAGCAAGACAACGCCCGGGCGATTCTCGACCAGGCCCGTGGCGAGCGTGATGCTGCCCGCGCCCAGCTGGAAGAGCTGGAAAATGGCACCACCGCCGAGGAGATTACCCAGGCCCGCGAGGCTCTGGCCGTTGCCACGGCGACCGCCAAGGCTCTGGAAATCACGGTGGGACGGCTGACCCTGGTGGCCCCTCGCGAGGGGCGGCTGGACAGTTTGCCTTTTCAACCCGGCGAACGTCCCCCTAACGGGGCGGCGGTGGTGATTCTGCTGACGGGCCCGGCTTATGCCCGTGTCCACATTCCCGAACCCATCCGGGTGAACATCAACCCCGGTGATCGGGCACAGGTGCGCGTGGATGGACTGCCCGAACCGCTTGAGGGCCGGGTTCGCTGGGTCTCGGCGGATCCCGATTTTACCCCCTTCTATGCCTTGACCGAGCAGGATCGTGGCCGGTTGAGCTATCTGGCCAAGATCGACTTGCCGGATCCCCCCCGGGAGTTGCCCGCCGGGGTGCCGGTGCGGGCGGTTTTCCCGGCCCTGGCCAGTCCCTGACGATGTCCGGCTCCGCCATTGTGGCACGCGGCCTGACCCGCCGGTTTGGGGCACTGACCGCCGTCGACCGGATCGATTTGACGGTGCCGAGAGGTACCATCTACGGCTTTCTCGGGCCCAACGGCTCCGGCAAGTCGACAACCATTCGCATGTTGTGCGGGCTCTTGCTGCCAAGTGAGGGCACCGCCGAGGTGCTGGGCCATCCGGTGCCGGGCGATGTGGAGATCCTGCGCCACCAGATCGGCTACATGACGCAGCGTTTTTCCCTCTACGAGGATCTGACGGTGGGGGAAAACCTCCAGTTCATTGCCGAGATTTACTGCGTGCCCCGCTCAGCGCGCCGGGCCCGGATCGGGGAGCGCCTGGCGCGTTACCATCTGACAGATCGCGTCCGGCAGTACGCCGGCACCCTGAGTGGCGGCCAGAAGCAACGCCTGGCCCTGGCCGCCGCCACTCTGCACGATCCGCAGCTGTTGTTCCTGGACGAGCCGACCAGCGCCGTCGACCCGCAAAGCCGGCGGGATTTCTGGGACGACCTGTTCGCGCTGGTGGCGGGTGGCACCACGATCCTGGTGTCGACGCATTACATGGACGAGGCCGAGCGTTGCCACTGCCTGGCGATTCTGGATCAGGGGCGGATCATGGCCGACGGCAGCCCCCAGGAGTTGGAGGCCAGTCTGGATGCGACGGTGGTCGAAGTGGATGGCGAACACCCCGGCCAGGCCTTAGCCGCCCTGAAAAACTTGCCAGGGGTGCTGGGGGTGACGCAATTGGGGCTGCGCCTGCGAGCGATGGTCGGCAATGACGTGCCGGATGCCTGGGCGCTGGTTTCCAGTAGCTTGAAAGCGGCGGGTCTGAAGGCTCGCGTCAATCTCACCCATCCCAACCTGGAAGACGTGTTCGTGGCGGCCACCCACGGCCGTTATCGCAAGAGTGACCCGCGTAACCAGCGTGACGGGATGGAAAAATCGCCATGAACTGCTGGACCCGGCTATTTGCCATCATGCGCAAGGAACTGCGGCAATTACGCCGTGACCGCCTCACCTTTGCCATGATCGCCGGTATGCCGCTGATGCAGTTGATGTTATTTGGTTATGCCATCAATACCGATGTCCGGGAATTGCGGGCGGCACTCGCCGATCAATCGCGTAGCGAACTCTCGCGAACCCTGGTGGCCAACATCCAGGCTTCCCAGGTGTTGCGGGTGGTGACCGAGGTCGCCGACGCCGAAGCCCTGGAGATACTGATACAACGCGGTGAGGTGGCGGCGGGCATCTTTATTCCCGCAGATTTCACGCGCCGCCTGCAATCCCAGGATCGCCCCGCCGCCCAATTACTGGTCGATGGCTCGGATCCGATCCTACTGGGTGCGGTGCGTCAGTTGACGGGCATGAAGCTCTCCTGGCGTGTGCGCGAGCCTAGCCGTCCCCAGCCGCCGCTCTTCGAGGTTCGCAATCATTTTAATCCGGAACGGCGTTCGGCGGTTCAGATCGTGCCGGGACTGATCGGGGTGATCCTGAGCATGACCATGGTGCTCTTCACTGCCGTCTCGATCGTCCGGGAGCGCGAACGCGGCAACCTTGAGATGTTGATTACCACGCCGGTAAAAACCATTGAGCTGATGGTCGGCAAGCTGATTCCCTACGTCATGATCGGGCTGATTCAGGTAACACTGATCATGGCGCTCGGAACCCTGTTCTTTGAGGTGCCGATTCGTGGATCCTTCAGCCACATCTATCTGGCGTCTCTGGCCTTCATCATTGCCAATCTGGGCATTGGGTTGTTTATCTCGACCGCCGCCCAGAACCAGTTCCAGGCCATGCAGATGACTTTTTTCTTTTTCCTGCCTTCGATCCTGCTCTCGGGTTTCATGTTTCCCTTCGATGGCATGCCCCCTCCGGCGCAATGGCTTGCCGAGATCCTGCCGCTCACCCACTTCGTGCGTCTGATTCGTGGCCTGATGTTGCGTGGTGCCGATCTCGCGGAGTTGATCCCGGATCTTCAGGCGCTGGGGATCTTTTTCGCCGTCACCCTGATCCTGGCGCTCAGGCGCTTTCGCAAACGGCTGGATTGAAAGCTCCAACCTGCATCCTGATTTCACTTCCTTAGGTAGCCCCACACATGAGCGATCCGAACCTTTCCTCCTTCATCTGGTCTGTCGCCGATCTTCTGCGGGGCGACTACAAGCAGTCCGAATATGGCAAAGTCATCCTGCCTTTCACCGTCCTGCG
>JBAXSA010000342.1:0-3488 GCA_037130945.1 Pseudomonadota bacterium
GCTGACATTCCTGGGGTTCAATCTCCTCTGGTCTCATCAATCGCCGCTACTGGTGGTGGCCAAGGCCACGGGCCAGACCGGGCCGCTGCCCGCCCGCCTGAGCAGAGCGGATACAACCGTCAGGGTCCAGGCGGAATCAACAATGTCATCTACCAACAACACGGGGCTATTGGGGATCGGTGCCACGATCTCGAATGCGCCATCCAGGTTGCGGCATTGATAAAAGCGGTTTTGCTGTATCTTCTGGGGTTGGTTGTGGCGAACCTTGCCAATGACTGGACGAAACGATAACCCAAGCCGCTCGGCCAAGCGACGACTGAAATCGGGCACCAGTTCGGGGTGTCTTCGGGAAGGCACGCAGGTTACCCAGCCCGGTGCCGGGTCAGGCAGCCAGCGTTCCCGGATCATTTCCGCGACGGCTTCCACCAGCTCATCCCGAAAATGGCCGATGTGCTTGTCGTTAGCCACCTGATGACCCCAGCCGGCATCTCCCCAGCGGGAGAGTATCCGGCCAGTCCCGGCACGCAGCGATTCGGGCAGATTCCCCCGAAAACCATACTGTGGGAAGGCATCCTTGGCGACCTGGATTTTGCAGTTCAGTGGCCATTCAGCCTGTTTGAGAAATCGGGCCGCTGCCATCGCATGTCGTTGATCGAATGATTCACTTACGATGGGATGCCCCAAGCAACGGGCACACCGACCGCAAGGGTGGAGATCCGTATCGTCCAAGGCCTGGCAGAGATGGGCCATCAAGCAATCCTGCGTGTCGAGGTAGTCCTGCACTTCCCGCCATTCCAGCTCCCGTTGCCGCGTCAACCGCCCGATACGGGCATGGTCGAGTCGGTAAGCTACCGGTGTGCGCCGCCAGTTTGTGCCATCCTTGATGACGGGCGCCGGGTTGTCCACCGAGAGAAAGCTTAATGCCTGCTCAATCTGTTTCTTACGCAAGTTCACGATCGCCTCGATCTCTCGCACACTGAGACCGTCCGTACTGGCCAAGGCCTCCAAGATGGCGTTGACATGGGATTCGTCGGGAAAGGCATTGGCACGAAAGTACGCGTGAATGTCCCTATCCTCGCGCCCAGAGAGCAATATTCCCATGGCGCGGTCAATAGCCCGTCCAGCCCGGCCCACCTGTTGATAGTAGGCAACAATCGAGCCTGGTGCCTGGTAATGTATGACAAAACCCAGATCCGGCTTGTCATATCCCATGCCCAGCGCGGTCATCGCCACCAGAACCTTGAGGCGATTATTGAGCAACTGATCCTCAAGGTGCTGCCGGTAGCGGTTCGAGTCCGGGAAATTGGGGTGTTCGACACCGCTGTAGTAGGCATGTGCCAGGATGCCGTTTTTCCCCAGCCATTCGGCCACCTGTTCGGCGTCGCGTTTGGTCAGGGTGTAGAGGATGCCCGTCCCGGGCAGAGTCGAAAGATGTTTGGACAGCCAGGCCAGCCGTGCGGACTGATCCGGCAGTCGCAGGGTTTGCAGGATCAGGGTATCGCGCCGTAGTGGGCCACGTTGCACCTGAATATTGCCGAGTTGCCCCACCACATCATCGATCACCCGCTGGTTGGCCGTGGCCGTGGTGCCCAATACCGGCATATTGGCCGGCATGTGCTGGAGGACATTCACCAACCGGCGGTAATCCGGGCGGAAATCATGGCCCCAGTCCGAGATGCAGTGGGCCTCGTCCACCACCAGAAGCCCAAGCCGGTTGACCACGGGGAGCAATGTCTTCCGTACAAACTCGTCGTTGGCAAGACGTTCAGGCGAGATCAACACGGCATCTACCTCGCCTTGCAGGATGGCTCGATGCAATGCTTGCCAATCGTTCGGATTGGTGGAATTGATGCTGACTGCCCGGATGCCAAGCCGCTCGGCTGCACTAATCTGGTTACGCATCAGGGCCAGCAGGGGCGAGACGATCAGGGTCGGACCCGCGCCGCGATCCCGCAAGATCCGGGTAGCAATGAAATACACCAAGCTCTTACCCCAGCCGGTGCGTTCGACGACCAGCAGCTTTCGGCGATGATTCACCAGCGCGTCGATGGCTTCCCACTGGCCTGCCCGAAATTCGGCACCGGCCTGGTTCATGGCCAAGCAAAGCAGTTCCCTGGCCTGTTTGAGGTCGGTCATCCTGCGTCTCCTCGGGTAAACAACCGCCCCGGAAGACAAAAGGTCGCCTCGTGGGTCAGTTCGCCATTGTCCGCTTCCAGGGTCTGGTGGGTAAACTGCCCGCCGACCTTGCGCGCCAGGGTGTCGAGAAACCGCAGGCCCCGCCCGGAACCCTTGCCGATGCCACTCTCGCCGGGGCTGGTGGGATTGGTGACGGTCAGCCGCCAGCCCGTCGCGTCCGCCGTCCAGGTCAGGGTCGCCGGACTCGTGCCGTCGTGGTACTTGAAGAGGTTGGTGAGCAGTTCCGTCAGCACCACCATCAGCAGGGAATCCTTGAACCCACCCGCCTCGTAGCGGTCAGAAGCGGCTTCCAGGCCCACCATCCGCAAGGGGAAAAAATGCGGGGCGATCCAGGCCAGCAGGCTGGCCAGATCCGGGGTGTCGCCCGCAGTGATGTGGTAATCGTCCTCCCAGGTCTCCTGGAGGGCGTGTTCCTGGGGGTAGAAGCGATCCCGCCACGCCTTGCGGGTAATATCCGCAGGTACCTGGCCGCTTAGAACCGCAGCGCGGCGGTAATGTTGGCGGATCTTCTCCCGGCTGGTCTTGGCCAGCAGGTGGGAAAGTGTCAGATCCAGGGTGTGGCTGACGGTGGCGGTCAGGTGTCCCTCGCCAGCGGTGTCGGCCGCCAGCAGGGTACAGAGACGCGCCTCGTCGGTGGACACCAGGCCAAACACGTCGAGCATCCCGCGCATGGTGTGGACGGCCTGACGATAGCGGTTTAGGTTGCCGCCGTGGCGGGTGTTGTAGTCGATGCTGTCGAGCGAGCCCCGGAACTTGTGGGCGAACATGGCCATCAGGTTCTCGGCCTCGGTGCGGGCGGCCTGGATGGCGCGCAAATCCCCGAGTAGTCCCACCCAATCCCGGGCGGCTTCAGGTAGGGCGGCGCGAATCTCCGGCAGGCGCTCATTGAACTCGGCCAAATCTCCAACGGAGAGGTCATTGGTTTTGAGCTTGAGGCGCCAGTATTCGCGCTCCGCCTCCAGATCCCCCACCATCTTGCCCTTGGCGAACCAATCCAGGGCTTCGCGCTGGTTTTGTGGGTCACCGGTTTCTTGTAATAGCCGGCCCAGCTCGCGGATGGCTTTCACATGGCCTTGGGAGGCTGCGCGTCGGAGCCAGTTGAGGGCTTCTATATTGTGTTTTGAAGGGTCGATTTGGGCTAATTCTGAATCATCATCATTAACTAACGATTTAAAAAAATATTCGTCATCAAAGTCTTCGCCAAATTTTTTTGTTAATAGTGCTTTTTCATTTTTTCTGTTTTTAATGTGAATTTTATAATTTGCTAAACAAAGCAGGGCAATTTGATATTG
>JBAXSA010000343.1:0-3478 GCA_037130945.1 Pseudomonadota bacterium
GGCGGTTGTCGGAACTCCATGAACTGGGTCGCCAGCATCGTATCCTCCCCGAGGAATTGCCGGGCCATTTGCAGGCATTACAGGCCGAACGCCAATCCCTCGACCGCACCGACGACGACCTGGAAAGCCTCACGGCCGAACTGGTCGAGGCCCGGGCGGCATTTCTGGGGGCGGCCGGGCGTCTCGGTCAGGCCCGCCGCGCGGCCGCCACACGGCTCTCGGCAACGATCACCGAGGCGATGCAGCGGTTGGGCATGAATGGCGGACACTTTGTCGTCGAGGTCGAGGCCGTGGGGGAAGACGAAGCCGGCAGTTACGGGCTGGATCAGGTGACCTTCCGGGTCAGCGCCAACCCCGGTCAGCCCCTGCAACCACTCGCCAAGGTGGCCTCTGGCGGAGAACTCTCGCGGATCAGCCTGGCGATTCAGGTTGCAACCGCCGCCTGCGGACGGATTCCCACCCTGATCTACGACGAGGTGGATGTCGGCATCGGCGGGCGTGTGGCGGAGATTGTCGGGCAGCTCTTGAAACAGGTCTCGGCGGGTCGCCAGGTGCTGTGCGTCACCCATCTACCCCAGGTGGCCTGTTACGCCGATCATCATTTTCAGGTAGCCAAACAGCTGCGAGAGGGCCAGACCTTCGCCACCATCACCGCCCTCGACGACACCCGGCGGATTGAGGAGATCGCTCGTATGCTGGGCGGCCTCGAGATCACCGACACCACCCGCTGCCATGCCCGGGAGATGCGGTACAAGGCGCTATGCTAGGTTCGGTTGGGAAGGGCGGATGGTGAGGTTAGGCGGCCCGGTTCAACTGATTCATGACCCGCTGGGCATCACCCGCGAGTATTGTCGTTAGCGCCTCGCCAAGGCGGGCGACGGCGTCATCGATCAATATCCGGTCGGTCTGGGCCGGGGCATTGAGGACATAGGTCACGACATCACCCCCCGGAGGTGGCCGGCCGATTCCGACCCGCGCCCTCAGAAACCCCTCGCCGCCCAGCACGGCTAAAATATCCTTGAGGCCGTTGTGGCCGCCGTGTCCGCCACCCGACTTGAGACGTAACGCGCCCGCTGGCAGGTCGAGTTCATCGTGAATAACCAGGATGCGTTCCAGCGGAATCCGGTAATAACTGGCCAAGGCACCGACGGCTTGACCGCTGTGGTTAACATAGGTTTGCGGTTTGAGCAGCCAACAGGGGGCCGTGCCCGCCGAGGTCATCCGTGCCACAAAACCATGAACCTTCCGATCTAGGCGAAACACCGTCCCGTGCTGCTGGGCAATACGATCCAGTACCCAAAAACCGGCGTTATGGCGCGTGTTTTCGTACTCAGGGCCGGGATTGCCGAGGCCCACCATCAGTTCAATGGGTGAACCGGGCATGGTGTGGGCGTAGCGGGATGGCGATAACGAGTAACAATCGCAGCCAAAAAACTCAATCAGGCCATTTGCTTTTCACGGATTTCTTCAAGGGTCTTGCAATCAATGCACAGATTCGCGGTAGGCCGGGCTTCTAGACGGCGGATGCCGATTTCCACACTGCAGGTCTCGCAATAACCATACTCCTTATTATCAATTTTGCGCATTGTGTCATCTATTTTCTTGATGAGCTTGCGCTCCCGGTCACGCGCCAGTAACTCGAGGCTGAACTCGGATTCCTGGGTGGCTCTATCGTTGGGATCGGTAAAGTTGGCCGCCTCATCCTGCATGTGATGGACAGTGCGGTCGACCTCTTCCATGAGTTGGTGTTTCCATGCCTCCAGGATGCCACGGAAGTGGATCTCCTGAGTATCGCTCATATATTCTTCACCTTCCTTTGCCTGGTAAGGCAAGAAACCGAAGATGTCAGTGCGAGTTTCTTTTTGTTCTGCCTTGGCCATCAGAGCTCTCCGGGGGTAGTCACGAAAAAGGCAGTATCGTAATACCAAAAACCTAGCCAGACCACAAGATATTTCACACCACACCAGTGAGATCACAGGAAACTATTGGCACTTGAGATGCCCATCGGCATGATGGCGGCTTTAATAACTGAGCCAAAATGGTCATGTCCAATTTACATGCTTTGATTTTTGATGTGGATGGAACTTTGGCGGATACCGAGTCCGAGGGCCATCGGCCAGCCTTCAACGCCGCGTTTCGGGAACTGGATCTGGGCTGGGAGTGGTCGATCCCACTGTATGGAGAGCTATTGGCCATCGCCGGGGGCAAGGAACGGATCTACCATTATCTTGAACGCTTTCATACCGAATATCTTGGGGAGGGTGGCGAGGCCTTCATAGCCGACTTGCACCATCGCAAAACTCGCCACTATCTCTCGCG
Organism: Pseudomonadota bacterium; assembly: GCA_037130945.1. Taxonomy (GTDB): domain Bacteria; phylum Pseudomonadota; class Gammaproteobacteria; order Chromatiales; family Chromatiaceae; genus JBAXSA01. Next base: position 2,320 of record JBAXSA010000343.1, read on the forward strand.
GCTGACACAGGGTGGCATCCCGTTCCGCCCCGGGGTGCGGCGGCTTTTGACCGAGGCCCGGGCTGCTGGACTGACACTCGCCATTGCCACCACCACGACCCCTGAAAACGTCACCGGGCTCATCATTGCGAACCTTGGGCCAGAGGCGGTCGGGTGGTTCAAGGTCATCGCGGCGGGGGATGTGGTGGCGGCCAAAAAGCCAGCCCCGGATATCTACCGCCATGTCTTAAAATCCTTGGCGCTTGATCCTTGGCAGTGTGTGGCTTTCGAGGATACCGAGCAGGGTTTGACTGCCGCCAAGGGTGCCGGGATTGATTGCGTCGTGGTGACCGTGAACGGTTATACCGCTCGTCAGGATTTTCAGACCGCCACCTTGGTGCTGGATCACCTGGGCGATGCCAGCACAGGTTGCCGACGTCTAGCCGGGGCAGCATTTGCGGCAGATCACCTGACGGATCTTCCCCTCTTAGTGTGGCCCAATATCAACAAATATATATTTAAATCAATGCATTGTGACAATTTGACTGCATGGAGTGTACCCATGTAAAATTTCAATATTTATGTATTATTACATTGATTAATAAAATAATATGATGTATAATTAGTGTCCATGTACATTGACATCATACCAAATCGATCTTCTCCACCCGCTGTTCTGTTACGCGAGTCCTATCGCGAGAATGGTAAGGTCAAAAAGCGTACGCTGGCCAACCTCAGCAAGCTACCTGCGCAAATTGTTGAACGTATTCGTCTTGCCTTAACGAATTCATTTGCCACAGTGGCTGACTCGGTATGTGGTGCCGTATTTGGTGTCCTGTTTGTACTCAATGTCTTGGCCCAGCATTGTGGTTTATCACAGGCCCTGGGTCATTCACGTCTGGCTAAACTCACCCTGTTTTTGGTGCTGGCCAGAATTGCCCATCAGGGTTCCCGTTTGTCGGCAGTGCGCTGGGCACGTGATCATGCCGTGAAGGCCGTTTTGGGGCTGGAGGCATTTGATGAAGAGGATTTATACGCGGCCTTGCAATGGGCAGCCGAGCAACAAGACGCCATTGAACGGCATCTGTTTCAAGATTACGTCAAGCACACCGGCCAGACGCCAACACTAGTCCTCTATGATGTCACCTCCTCCTACCTGGAAGGGGAGCATAACGAACTG
>JBAXSA010000344.1:0-3473 GCA_037130945.1 Pseudomonadota bacterium
ACCAGCTCGTCGAGTTTGGCCAGTGGCAGACGCACCGTAGTGGCGGTACGGAGGCTTTCCTTGACGGGGATGGCAGGGGATTCGGCTGGCGGCGGGGCAACCTCCGGGATCACCTTCACCTGACCGCTGGCGGCGGCCGTCAGGGCCGTACATAAGGCCTCGTCGGGGGCGGGCAATTCGGTGCCGTCGGCGGTGCCATTCACCAATGCCGAAAGGGTATCCAGGGCGCGGAACATCAACTGGCCCAGTTCGGCATCGAAAGAAATTTTACCCTCGCGCAGCGCCCCCAGGACATCCTCTAGCCGATGGGCGGTATCGCTAATGGTCAGCAACTTGAGCATCCGCGACGAGCCCTTGAGGGTATGGGCCGAGCGGAACAGGGCATTGATGGCGTCGCGGTCGCCGGGTTGCCGGGTCAGGGTTTCGATCCCTTCGGTGAGTTTGCCCAAATGATCGCGGGCCTCTTCGACGAAGCGCCCGATGAAACGGCGGATATCGAAGGCCATGGCCAGGTTACCTAGGGATCCGTGGCAGATCCGCGAGCTGGGACAGATGGCGTTCGCACAACAACCGCAGCTCCGCCAGCGGAAACACCAGAGGATAGGCCTTGAGATCGCCATCCGGTTCTGTCTCGGCATCGAGTTGATTCAGCACCAGCCGGTATTCGCGCCGCGCCAACTGACGGTTGCCACCCGAGCGATACAACTCGGCCAGGTAATAATGAGCGGGCCAACAGCCGGTGCGGACATACACGGCCTGTTTGAACCAGCGGATGGCATCCTCGGGTTGACCGCGCCATTTTAAGGCGATCAGGCCCATCAGCACCAAGCCATCGACGAACCAGTTATCCAGTGCCAAGGCCTGCTGGGCCGCAGTTTCGGCCTCGGCAAATTCGCGACGCTGCAACCGGATGTGGGCGTGCAGCAGATGGGGGCGCGGATCCTGGGGGGAGGCCCGAGTGAGGCTGCTAATGTGCGTCAGAGCCTCGTCATGGCGCTGGTCACGCGCCAGGCCAAAGGCCGTGTCGAAATCCGTGGCCATGGCCATGGCCAGGGGCGGGGTGCGGGGTCGCCGGGTGGTTTGATCGCGGTGGGTCATGGCGGGCATGGGTAGCACTGCCTGGGCCATTGCGAATGGCGGGTTTCTGGCGAAATAAAAGACGCCGTCCTCGCTCACCAGGGACAAGATCCCCAAATCATTGGCCAGGGTTTCTGTGGTGCCGAGCAACAAATAGCCATCCGCCTTCAACAGGGACGCCAGATGGGTCTGGATCAGACGGCGCGTGGGAATATCAAAGTAGATCGAGACATTGCGGAAAAACACAATGTCTACCTTTTGAAGGGCGTCGGGATAGGACGTCGCCAGCAGATTGAGCGGTAACAGTGTCACCAGCCTGCGGAGGGTCTCCTTGACGCGATATTTCTCGCCATCCTGGTCGAAATAGCGTTGTCTGAGGGATTCTGCCAGACCTCGGAAGGAAAATTCCGTATAACAGGCGGTCTGTGCCTGTTCCAGTGCCCGCTGATCGATGTCGCCACCGAGGATCTGAAACAGCCGGTGTGTACTCTCGCCATATTTTTCGTACAGGGCCATGGCAATGGAATAGGGCTCCTCGCCGGTGGAACAGCCCGCGCTCAGAATCTTCAGCGGCCCTGCGGTACTTGGCCGCGCCAGCAAACGGGGCACCAGACGCCCCATCAGCAGGTTGAGGTGTTCCGGCTCGCGGTTGAAATAGGTTTCGTTGATGGTCAAGCGGTTGACCAGTTCCCGCATCTCGCCAGCGTCCCGCAATAGCCGGGCATAATAGCCGACGGCCTCCGGGATTTGGCAGGCCACTAGGCGTTCACGGACGACCATGTCGAGCTTGCCCTCGGCCGTGCCCTCGAAGAGTAACCCGCAATACTGTTTGATCAAGGTTTTGAAGGGAATGAGGTCAAGTGGCACCGTCATCGGGATTACCTCAAACCGCCACGATGCCAGCCAGACGGCACATCTCTTGGGCGATGTCCGTCACCGGCAGCACTTTGCGGACACATCCCAGGTCGATGGCTACCTTGTTCATCCCGAAAACCACTGAACTCGCCTCGTCCTGGGCCAGGGTAGAACCACCGGCCTGGAAGATGCGTTCCATCCCCTGCGCTCCATCATTACCCATGCCAGTCAGGATGATCCCGGCGCTGCGGTTGCCGTAGACCTCTGCCACGGAAATCAGCAAATGGTTACAACTGGGACGATAGATATCCTTGGGATCGCGGGCTACCAGGGCGAGGCGGTGTTCCCGCGTTACCCGCAAATGGGTCTCTGAAGGCGAAAGATAGGCGTGGCCAGGGGCCAGGGTCTCCCCCTCGCGGGCCAGACACACCGGCAAAGGGCATAAACCATCCAGCCATTCGGCCATGCCTTTGGAAAAGCCATCGGCGATATGCTGGGCGATCACCAGGGGATAAGGAAATTTTGCGGGCAACCGGGCGAGAATGGCCGCCAAGGCTTGGGGGCCGCCCGTCGATGAGGCTATGGCGAAAATCTGAACGGGGCCACTGGCACGCGCAGCGTCGGGCGGGATCCGAACCCCTGGCGGCGGCGGGGACGGCATAGCCGGGCGGGGGAGATGGCCTAAAGGCGGCGGGGGGGATGGCCATCGCGAGCCGGTACGGGTGACCACGGGGATCCTGGCCAAGCGTTTCACGGTATCGACAAAATGCCGCGCCGTCTCCGGTGTCAGATCGCGCTTCGAGACGATATCCAGTGCGCCCCGGGCGATGGCGCCGAAGGCGACCCGGGCGTCGTTGTAACCGCTGACCACCAGAATCGGCACGGCCCTCGTGGACATGATTGCCTCAATGGCCTGAAGTCCGTCCATAACCGGCATCTCAATATCCATGGTAATGAGATCTGGGCGCAGCTCGGCGGCCAGACGGACGGCCTCGCGGCCATTGCCCGCCTCGCCGATCACTTCGATGTCGTCCGCGTTTTCCAGAAGTTCGCGAATCACTGCCCGCGTCAGCGAGCTGTCGTCGACCACCAAGATTTTCAGCCTTGTCATACCGGACTCTGGATTCCGATCCTAGTCAATCTTGAACTGGCCCACAGCGTTGCCCAACTCGGTGGACAAGGTGGACATTTCCTTACTGACCGCCAGTACGCGGCTGATGGACTGGGCGGTGTTGGAACTGGCGGTGACAATCTCGCGGAGCGCAATTACCACCTGATTGCTCGCGATCTGTTGCTGTTGGGTGGACAGCGAGATCTGCTGGGCGGCGCTGGTACTCTGCTGCGCGGCATCTACCAGTTGTGACAGACGTTCGCCGGTGCGGGCGGATTCCTGCAAACCTATCTCGATCATGCTGGCCCCCCGCTCGGAGGCGACGATCAGGCGGCTGATGGCATCTTGAATCTCGCTCACCCGTTTCTCGATCTCGCTCGTCGATTCGGTGACATTGTCGGCCAGCCGGCGGATCTCCGCCGCCACCACG
>JBAXSA010000345.1:0-3471 GCA_037130945.1 Pseudomonadota bacterium
TACTCGATTTTCTCGAACAGCGCACGTCGGTCAATCATCTCCGCACCTTGCTGCGAGAGTGTCGGCAAGCCGAATCCAGGGTCAATCTGACACGGTTGGCCGCAGCGCTCGCTCTCAACGAATCGTCATTGCGCACCGCCTTGGCCCGGCGTGCCCCGTTGCACGCATTGGGCCTAGTGGAACAGACCATTAGCGAGTGCGATATGGAGGACTTCCTGCAGCCCGCCAGCCTGCTACACGAAGTGCTGGATGCCGCTCCGCAAGACATCGAAGGCTTGCTCGCGGCCCTGATCCAGCCGGTTCCGGCTGGAAACTGGCATCTGGCGGATTTTCCTCACCTGGCAAAAGAGTCCACACGTTTGCGCGAGGTCTTAAAACAGGCTACAGCCACCGGTGCCATTGGGGTCAATGCGCTGTTTTATGGCGCCCCAGGCACTGGCAAGACCGAGCTGGCCCGCGCTCTGGCCGAGGCCTGCGGCTTGACCGCCTATCAGGTGCGTAGCGCCGACGACGATGGTGACGGGCTCTCGCGCGAGGGCCGGTTGTCAGCCTATCTGCTGGCGCAACGCTTGCTTGAACGGCGAAGCGATACCCTACTGATCTTCGACGAGGTGGAGGATGTCTTTTCTGATGGCGACAACTGGCTTGCGGCGATGATGGGTGGGCATCGCGCCCCAGGGCGTCAGAAGGGTAGGATGAACCGCATCCTGGAGGAAAACCGGGTTCCCGCAGTGTGGATCACCAACAGCAAGGAAGGGATGGATCCGGCCTTTCTGCGTCGTTTTCTGCTGCCGGTGGCCTTCGTGACTCCGCCGCGCTCGGTGCGTCGGCAGATGGCCGAGCGCCACCTGGGAGGATGCCAGTTGCCCGTGGCCCTACTCGATGAACTGGCGGCCGATGCTGCCTTGACACCTGCCCAACTGGGCGTTGCCCGTCGGCTACTCGATCTGCAACCTGACGCCCCAGCCGAGCAGACCGTCCGCGAAGGGGTAGCGGCGGTGCGTACCATGCTGCACGGACAACCGGCGCCTCAGTTGCAAAAACCGGCCACCGAGTTTGACGTGGCGTTCCTGAACCTATCAGGCGGCATTGCCCCTGCCAACATTGCCCAGGCACTGGAACGTCAGGGTCGCGGCAGCCTATGTTTTTACGGCCCTCCCGGAACGGGCAAGACCGTATTCGCCCAGGTGTTGGCCGAAGCCCTGGATCGGGAACTGGTGGCCCGTCAGGCCTCGGATCTGATTAGCTGCTACGTCGGTGAGACCGAGCAAAACCTGGCGCGGCTGTTTCGCGAGTGCGATAGCACTCAGACGGTGCTATTGCTCGATGAAGTGGACAGCTTTTTGTCTGACCGGCGGCAAGCCAAACAATCCTGGGAACGCACTCAGGTCAACGAGTTGTTGCAGCAGATGGAGCGTTTTCCGGGGATCTTCATCGCCGCGACCAACCTGATGTCGGGCCTCGATGCAGCGGCCATGCGGCGTTTCAACTTCAAGCTGGAGTTCCGGCCTCTGACGCCGGCCCAGCGCCTGGCCCTATTTGCCCGCGAGGCCCTTGGCGCCGGCCCCGAGGCGGTACCTCAGACCCTGGTCAGATCGCTCAACACCCTGGATGGTCTCACGCCGGGGGATTTCGCTACGGTGTGCCGCCAGCGCGCCTTGCTGGGTGAGATCCTGTCGCCGGAACAATTCCTGCGCCGTCTGGCGGCAGAATGTCGGTTCAAGTCCGTCGATGGGGGCGGGATGCGGCAAGTCGCCTGACCACGGATTGTACGACTCATCATTCTACGGGCGACTTATATTGACGCACCTCAATGCTATAAATATGACAGACCTTGGGATTGGGCGTTGAACGTCTCTACCCTTGGAAACAAAGCGGTATTTTTCGTAGTGCCCAAGAGGATCTGACCATGTCTCGCAAAAGCCAATCCCTGTCTTCCCGTGAACTTTTGGAACGAATCGGCCTGACCGGTGACACCCACAAATCCCTGGAGGAGGAGCCCTTGGACAATCTGGAGGATTCGGAGAATTTGGAAGGCGACCTGGGCGCGGCGCTCCGGGAGCGTTTTCTGCAGTATAGCCACCATCACACCTTTGTCCCAGGCGATTTGGTGACATGGAAACCGGGCCTTCAGAACCGCCGCTGACCTAGTCAGGGTCGTCCTGCAGTGATCATGGAGGTACTCGACACCCCAGTGTTCGATACCGAGAAAGATTCCGGTGACACCTACTTCAACGAGCCCCTTGACCTGGTACTCGGGCTATTTCACGAGGTTGGCCCGCAACGCGGGGAATTTTTCACCTGGCATTTTAATAGCCGCCGATTTCAACCCTGGATCGAGGAGATTTGATCATGGCCAATCATCGTACCCTTTGGTGGAAAAACTTCACCACCGTTGCCGCCAAAGCCCGACGCCCAGCCCGTTACGCCCTGCAACTTCTGCTCAATGAACCGAGCCTCCGCGAACGTCTGAGCGACCCGGACTTTCTCGGTCCCCTCTGGCAATTGATTCTGCCGTTACTCAATCCTCAAGCCGTCAAGGTATTTCTGGCCAGGCCATCGAATGAGAACGAAAGCAACGACGAAAATTGCGACTGGGGTCATGAGATGTCTCATCCAGAGCAGAATGACATTCTACGCCCACGTCTGAGTCACTTTTTCGAGACCCTTCCCCGGCAGGTTCTGGATCGTCTGGTCAAGGACGACGGCGAGGCTCCCATCGATTCCACAGTGGCCCTGCTTTGCGAAGGCCTTGGACTCGACGCGATCGTAACCCGATTTTTAGACTTCATGGAACAGCGTATGGCGGTGAATCATCTCAGCGCCTTTTTGCGCCAGACCCCACACATGGATACCAAGACCATCGAGTTCTGGTTGGCAGCGATCCTGGGCTGTGACAAGTCCGCTTTGGATGCTGCCATTCCGAATGGCCCCGAAATACCAGTTATCGCAGGATTGCTGGATAATAACAACGACAGTGAGTTGAATCTGGAGAGCGTTCTGAAGCCCTCCAATCTGTTTACAAGTGTGCTGGAAGCTGCTCCGAAGGACGCCGACAGTCTGCTGGCAACCCTAATCCAGCCGGCCCCAGCCGCGTCCTGGCGCCTGGAGGATTTCCCCCACTTGGCAGACGAGATCGAGAATCTCCGCGACGTCATGCAACAGGCGGTTGCCACCGGCGCGGTTGGAGTCAATGCGCTGTTCCACGGCGCAGTGGGTAGCGGTAAAACCGAGATGGCCCTGACTCTGGCCGAGGCCTGTGGTCTCAAGGCCTACCGGATTCGCGGCACCAATAACGAGGGGCTGGCATCTGGAGATCAGCCATTGGGCGATCAGCCATTGGGCTACTTGCTGGCGCACGGATTGCTGGTGCGACGACGCGATAGCCTGCTAATTTTCGACGAGGTGGAAGACGTCATGGAGTGCAACAACGACTTTATTTCGTTCCTTTTGTGCGGGCGTCCTGCCTCG
>JBAXSA010000346.1:0-3468 GCA_037130945.1 Pseudomonadota bacterium
TGCAGGAAGCCGAACGCCGCATCAATGAATTTAAGTCGAGTCACCCGTCATGAAAAATACCCCTTGGATACTTCTCGATACCAAAACCACCGGCTTTAATGCGCCGGTGTTTGTGGCCGAATTGGCTGCGCAGCGGATGTGTGGTTGGGAGCCGGAAGGTGAACCTTTTTGCAAGTTATTGAACCATAATGAAGATATTTCCGCCGAGGCGTCACGTGTTCACGGTTATACCCGTGAGATCCTTGAGCGGGATGGCGAAACGCCTGTTTCGGTCTATCGGGCGTTTACGGCTTACGCCGGAAACCTGCCGCTGGTATCGTTTAACTTGGAATACGATCTAGATGAGGTTCTGGTTCCTGAGTGGAAACGGCTAAGCATTGCCCCCATCGGAAATGCAGGTTTTTGCGCATTACGTCTGGCTCAGAGGTTGCTCGACCCGGTGCCTGCTGGCAATTGTAAATTACAAACCCTGCGTCAGTATTACCACCTACCTGAACGCGGTGCCCACATGGGCATGAGAGAAGTTGAGACTGTGGCTGACCTTATGGCTCACGTGTTGCGTCCGATCGCCGAAAATCTGGGATTAAATACGTGGGACAAGATCGTCGCGTTTGCCGCAGAAGAGTGGTACCCGTCTCGAATCCCCTTTGGCAAATACAAGGGGCGGTTGGTTGGGGAGGCGCGGCAGGATGCAAAGTTGCGGCGCTGGCTGGATTGGTTGGCAAGTTCGTCCAATGCCCGTAGCGAACGCATGGGTCGCTGGTATCTGGCGCAGTTGGAGAGGGGGGCGTGCGTCCCACTCGACAGCACTATCGTTGCCGCTATTAATCAGTGCCTGATCGATAATATAAACGTCCAGCAACCCGACATTGCGGTGCTCACCATTTACATCAACCCTGCGTTGGAGCAGTTACGGCAACTGGTAGCCAGTTCGCGTGCCCGCCTGGCAGAGTTGGAAAGCACCTACACGCGGGAGAAGTCTCGTGTTGCGACAGTACAGGCGACGCTGTTTCAGCGCTTACGGGAACACTACCAAAAACGTGATCGGCTCCGACTCATGCTGGAATACCGTCAGAAGTATCTGGATTCTCTGGTGCGCGGCGGCGAAGAAGAGGCTTCGCAGGCCGAGTCCAACTACGAACGCGCCCGGACACAGAACGACAGGGATTACGAGGCTGCCGCGGCCGAGGCCGACAAGAAACATCTGACCGCTGAGGAGGAGACCGAACTGAACCGTCTGTGGCGAAAGCTGGTCAAATTATATCACCCCGACCGGTTTGCCCATGAACCGGAGAAGCTCGCAACCTACGAAAAACTAATCAGCGCCATCAACTTGGCCAAGGACAACGGCGACATAACCATTTTGCGGGAGATTGCGGAAGACCCGCACGGCTTTATCCTGCGTCAGGGTTGGTCGGTCCTGGATTTCAGCGAAGACGTCGAACTGGTTCAATTGCGCCGGCTGTACGAGACGCTACAACTGGAGATAGTCAACGTCCTGGAAGCCCTTGGAACGTTGCGGGAGAGTCCCGACTACGAACTCTGCCGGATCAGCGAACAGAAACCCGGAGTTCTGGTCGAGCTTGCTAAACAACGGGCCGAGACGCTGGACAAGGAAAGCGCTGAACTCGAAGCAAAAGCCGATAAGATTGCAGATGAAATTGCAGCTCTGGGCGGCGAAGTACCGTCCAGGATCGTGTAACAAGTTTGCTTCGCCGTTACTCCGCCTGGAGGCATAACCCCTCAAAAGGACTCCCTGCCGCCCTGGAAGCTTACCAACCGTTGTTAAATTGGCCCGACCGGGCTGCCCGGCCTTGGGGCCGCGCGCAGGCGACTCAGCGGGCGATGGGGCCTGTGGCCTCAGTGTTTGATCCGTGATGGGTTCGCTCGCGGCCAATCTGCGACACGTGTCGCAAATTGAGCTGCCTAGCCTCGCAGCCCGAACATTAAAGCGGCCTTCTCGACGCCTTCAACGCTGAAATTCATCCCGGCGGCGTTGATCATCTGCATCAACTTGAGGATATCGCGATGGTTCATGTCGCCACATCTGGCCAGGGTCGCGGCGGCGTCCTCGCTGATAGCGCCCACGCCAACCCTTTTGCCAATGCTGCCGATCCACCCCACCAGATCGGGTATCTCGGGCGGCTGTAGCCAGAATACCTGGAACCTGTCCAGTAGTCCCGGCTCGACGTGCTTCGGCTTGGTCGTGGCGGCCAGCACGACCCCGTACCAATGTCCGTCCAGTTGCCTTTTCAAATGTTGCTGGTGCGCCTTGGGATGCTCGTCCAGGTCATCGATGTAGACCGGCACCGGACGCCTGATTTCCGAGAACATGGTCGCTCCGGGGTAGTTCCGGACCGAACCAATGATGCCCCGAAACACATTCTCGGAGACGTGTGGCGGGATCACCATGGTTTCGAAAGAATGAAACGAACCCGTGAAACCCAGGCAGGAGTCACAACGGCCACAGGGGTCGGGGTCCTCGTCCTTGCGGCCAGAACACGCCAGCGACATGGCGGTCAGCCTGGCTAGCGTGCTTTTGCCGGTGCCGAACGGTCCGATGAACGCGATGGCTTTCGGTGGTCTGCCGGTCGTGCAGTAGTGTTTCAGGCACCGGACGGCGGTGGCCTGGCCGCAGACCTCGCCCCATGAGTCGGGGCGCAGGTCAGACGCATAATCGCGGATGAGTTCAGGCTTCTGCATGGGCGCCTCCTTCCTGCCGGTTGTCTTGACTGCTGACCTCAATTGCAGCCGCCAACGCGTGGGCGACCTTCCTGGCGTCCGCCAGGGCGTCCTCGTCGCCGGGGACCAGCTTAGCGACTAGTTGCACATACGCAAACCCAAGGCGATTGGTTGCTGACCGCAGTTCGGCCACGTGCTCGATCGTTTCCGCAGATATGATCTGCTCGGCCGCTGTGACCACCGTTTCGGAAGTGTCACGCAACACCGCGAAGGCCGTGTTCGCAGCGTCCTCGGCCTGCCCGGCCTTTGCCTTGCCGCTGGCGCCCTTGCCCCGGAGAGCCTGGCCGATACTCTGTAGGTGTGTCGAAACCGCGTTCGCAATCGCGGTTGCGGTCATCCGCTCTGCGACGGCCTTCGTTGCCATCGCGAGCACGGCTTCACGCCGAACAGCTTCTTCGTTGATGTCCAGCAGCCGAGAAATCTGGTACAGGTGTGAATACTTGAGCGATGATGCGGACTTTTCCAGTTCCTTGCCGTACTCTGCGGACAGCCGGTAGTATTGCCAACACCGGCGCAGTTGCTCTCGGGAGCATTCGAGCGCAGGGTGTTTTGACAGCCGGTCCAATGTGCTCTCGCCGTACGCAGGTCCGCCCTTAATCGCCACGATGTCGTCCACGATCTTGCCAATCTCGTGTTGTGCGCCGTGGAAGCGCTTCGAGATGGCGTTGATGCGCTCGACCGTGCTTTCCTCAGCTTCGCTGAAGGCGATGCCGCGAGATGGCTTGG
>JBAXSA010000347.1:0-3468 GCA_037130945.1 Pseudomonadota bacterium
CATTCGTCTTCCGATGGTTTGCATCAATGTTGGCCGATACCGAGCAAACCACTCACGCTATCCGCATCGAAGATGTCATCGAGCCAGGCGTTGAGTTGTTCAATAGATGACCCTTCGATGCGCTGAGCCGCCCAGTCAGGTAAGGCTCCAAAGCGACGAGTCAGCAGGCGTTTCAGATCATCAATTTTGCCTTCGGCTTTGCCTGCAACTCTGCCTCTAGCCTCTCCCTCGGTTCTGCCCCTAGCCTCTCCCTCAGATAGCCATTGTCTGGCAGCAACTGACAACATAGCCTGCGCCTCCTCTTCCGGTAGCAAATCGTTCAAGACCTCACGAACCAACTGGGACTTGGGTTCTTCGAGGTCACCCAAAAGGTAGTATATCAAGGTTGCCAAATCGTTATGACCCAGCCGCATGGCTTCGCGAACCAGCTTGACGAGCTGCTTGCGAGTCGTCCAACCAGCGGTGCCGTGCTTGAGAATCAGAAATCCGACGCGGAGTTTCTGTTCCTGAGACAATTGGACATCCGGAATTCGCCCGAGGTCAACCAGCCGATAGCGAAAATCCAGAAGATAGGGACGCATCGCCGGGTCGCAGTCGGTAGCCTCGGCCAGGGATAGCGGCACGGTCCACTCGGCAACGCCATGATAGACGACCATGGTGAGAATAGCAGGCAAAGGCCGCCAAGAGCCGTCGGGATTCTTCCCCTCGGTGCGGTCCCAGAGGTCGAGAATCTGGTACTGGTATCCCAGCAGTTGCAGCGGGGTGCGGACATCTGGTGATGATTTGTGTTCGAGCAGACAGTAGAGGTAAACCGGCCGACCGGTGAGGGTTCGGGTACGGAACAGCCGGTCGGTGCGATAGCCACGCAGGCGCCGGGAAACGAAGCTGCCGGGGATGGGTTCTGGTGGTTCATCCACCAAGAGGCACGCCACCTCTTCAGGCAAGCGCTCGCGCAACAGGGCCGCGGCGTTTTCCGGCTGATCGAGCAGCCGCTGGAAAAAGGCATCGTGGCGTTGGGTCAGGCGCTTGGACATGGGTTTCTGGCTGGTTGATGGAGATCGTTACCTTGGATCATGGATTCAGGGAGATTATAGACTCTTGGTATTGGGTGTGGCTGGCCACGCATCAGGAGGGGCCTGAAAACCCGTGTTCGTGTGTGTCAGACCAAAATAGTTGTCAAAAATGCCGGTTATGCTCATAATCTCCACGGAAGTTTTGGGAGAATGGTATGCATCAGCAACCAGCAGTACAACATCACGGGGAGAGAGGGTGCGATGGTGGGTACTACAAACTCGGTGGCAGTGGGCCGCAGCGCTGGGCGGTCGCGGTCGATTATTTTCTTGACAAATCCCGCTCTATACCCATCCTATTTCTCGTCTCGTCTCGTCTCGTCTCGTCTCGTCTCGTCTCGTCTCGTCTCGGCGTAGGCGAACCGCGCCCTAAGCGCCGGGTTCATCCCCCGTTCCCTATCTGGTTTCTTTCCGCCTCGCGTGGAAACGTGGCCTTTTGCGCTACGGATATCCCTAACCTATCGTTTTATCAGGAGTCGTTATGAACTTCTCGACGGTTTTTCGTGTCTTTTGGGTCTTCTTCCTGTTCACCATGGGCGGATTTGTCCACGCCGTCACCAACGACACCGGTCAAACCCTGTGTTATGACGGCACCAGTATGGCCGCCTGCACCGAGGACAACGCCGGAGATTCCTCTCCCTACCCGCGCCAGGATGGCCGCTATGGGCGGGATGCCCAGTTTCAGACGGGTCAACTCGTCAAGATCGGCGGTGGGGCGGCGGGCTTTGATTTCACCCCGCTGGACAACGGCGGCAATCCCATCGCCATCGTCAACGATCTCCCTGCCTCTCCGCCAGACTGTATCCGGGATAACGTCACCGGGTTGGTTTGGGAAGTAAAAACTTGGGATTCAGAATTGAGGGATAAAGACTGGGCCTATACCTGGTACAACCCCAACGCCCGCGCCAACGGTGGCGATCCTGGCAATCCCGGCTCGGCGACCTGCGGCGGCACCCTGTCCGGCAATCAATGCAACACTTCGGCCTATGTCAACGCAGTCAACACCGGCGGTCTGTGCGGAATACGCGATTGGCGTCTGCCCACGTCCAAGGAATTGCAAGGCATTGTCTTGGCCGATGCCCACAGTCCCGCCATCGACACCCACTATTTCCCGAACACCCGATCTGGTGCCTATTGGAGCGCGACCCCAGATCCCTTCGACGCTAGCCTCGCATCTATGGCTTGGAGCATCTGTTTTGACCGGGGGCTCTCCATGGTCAATCCGAAGACCGATCTTAATGGCATTCGCTTGGTGCATGGCGCGCCGTCCGCCAATACCTTAGCCGCTTTGGTACATAGCGCGTCATCCCACGATACCTTTGCTGACAATGGCGATGGTACCGTCACCCATACATCCACGGGCCTGATGTGGGCTCAGTGTAGCGATGGACAAAGCGGTCCGGCCTGCGCAAATGGCACGCCCACGGCTATGACTTGGGCCAAAGCTCTGTCCGCCGCTAAAGATTCCCGCCTGGCTGGCCACGATGATTGGCGGTTGCCCAACAAAAAAGAGTTGGAATCTCTGGTGGATGCAGGCCATCGTGATCCTGCCATTGATGTGACTGTTTTCCCATCAACCTCTGGAGATGGACATTGGAGCAGTACCACCGATGCCTCTGATCCTTCGCTCGCTTGGGGTGTGCTGTTCAAGGATGGCGGATCTAATGTTGCCCCTAAAACCGGCCGTCATGATGTCCGATTAGTGCGGGATGGAAAGTCGGGGGATGGTCGGAATCTTAAATCATCTCTCCGTGACTCACCATTACCAGATCTAGTCGTTACAAGAGTAACCGGCCCATCTAGCGGTACGTTGGGGAGCAGTATCGCCGTCTCTGCTACTGTGAAGAACCAGGGAAATGCCAGGGCTGCCACACCGGCTGGTAATCTTTTTGTCGACTTTCTTCTTTTTACATCCAGTGATAACTATGTCACAACATTTTGCAATATAGGACCATTGGATGCGGGGGCGACTGGTAGCTGTAACGCTTCCTTGGCTATTCCATCAACCCTGACTGCAGGAACCTATCATCTCGGTGCCGTAGTTGATATCGATAAATGGATTGCTGAAAGCAATGAAGATAACAACCTGGCTGTGGCGTCTAATGATGTGGTGATAGGAGGATCCAGCGGTTACTCCATAACCGTCACCAAGACAGGCAGTGGCACTGTAAAAAGTTTACCTGCGGGAATCGACTGTGGTTCTACCTGTTCGACAAGCTTTAGCAGCGGTACTAGCGTGACGCTGACCGCCACTCCGGCGACTGGAACCTTCAGCGGAGGATGTTCGGGAACCGGCTCTTGCACATTAACGATGAATGCCAATAAAAGCGTTACCGTCACATTTGCCAACACATCATTGCCCAACCTCACGCCCTACCAACCCAGCGGTTGGTCCGAT
>JBAXSA010000348.1:0-3392 GCA_037130945.1 Pseudomonadota bacterium
CTTGCCGTGACGCCGACAGCGGCGGCCGGGCCGCTGTCACCGACTGCGGAGATTCTGTCGCATATTCAGCGATTCTTTGGGTTGCGCTGAATCGCACAGGGTTAGGCCAAAAAATCCTTGACCAAGGCTGCCCTGACTGCGGGACTGAAAGGTGTTTTCGCCAGATAGGCGGGATGATCGATGCCGGCCAGGATCGGCTCGCCCTTTTTGACCGACTCCAACATCTCGGGATTTAGCTCAAAACGCATAAAATGCACGGCGGCGGTTTTATCGGGGCTGCTGCGGTCGAGGTCTTCGTTGGCAATCGCATAGACCCGTTCCAACCCCGCTACCTGGACGTAAACCCGTGACTCAATGCCGATCAACCGGGCAAGCGCCTGACGGCGTTCCGCTTCATCCCCGTATTCAATCATGAAGGTGGCCTTCCAGTTGCTGCCATCCGGAATCAGGGGGGCATACACCGCCATCTCCTCCTCGATGGCACGGGCCTCGAAGATCCGCTCGATGCGCAGCATCTCCTGAATCTGATACTGCATGGTGAGCGCGTCCTCGAAATAGAGCGCGGCATGCTCGCCTAGGGCGACCCGGCGGTTTTTTTTATGTTCCATCACCTGGGCACGGAACTGATGACGCCGCTCGGCGTATTGTTCAAGGGACATGAGATCCTGACGGGTGAGTGTCATGGCAATACCTCGGGTTATACGCCGTAGGCCCAACGCAGGAGACTGATCGGATGTTCCGCCGCCTGGCCATTGTTGAGGGCGTTCTCGATATGATGGCCGGCCATGGCGCAGTCACTGCCGTAGTGGTCGGGTTTGAATTGACGAATCCGCTCCGCCACCGGCTCGACGATCTTCATCGAGAATTCATGGCACTCTTTTTTGACGGCATAGGTGCCATCGTGACCCGAGCAACGTTCGATGATCTCGACCTGGGTATCGGGTACCAGAGCCAGTATCTCGCGGGTTTTCTGGCCGATATTCTGTACCCGCTGATGACAAGAGGCCTGGTAGGACACCTTGCCAAGGCTCTGCGCGAATTCGGTTTTGAGTCTGCCCTCCTTGTGACGCAGCATGAGATATTCAAAGGGATCGTAAAAGGCTTTTTTGACCTTTTGAACCTCGGGGTCAGAAGGGTACATCAGCGGCAGTTCCTGCTTGAACATCAGCACACAGGAGGGCACCAGTGCGGTAAGGTCATAGCCCTGATCCACCAAATCGGCGAGCAGCGGGATATTGACCGACTTGGCCTGATCAACCGTTTCGAGGTCGCCCAGTTCCAGCTTGGGCATACCACAGCATTTTAATTCATGGGCCAGGCTCACCGGGATGCCATTGTGTTCGAAGACCGCCACGAGATCCTCGCCGGGGCCGGGTTCGTTGCGGTTCATGTAGCAGGTGGCAAACAGGGCCATTTTGCCCTTGGTCTTGCCGGTGGGTTGGGGAACCAGGTGACTACGGTGACCCTTCAACCGCATCTGGAGGGTGTTGCTGTGAAATTCGGGCAGACGGGCCTCGGCATGGATCTCCAGGGTCTTTTCCAGGAGCCGGCGCAGTGGGGCCATCTTGTTGGCCTTGTTGATGATCGTCGAGATCACCGGGATACCGGCCAGGTTTCCGACTTCCACCGTGCTGGTGAGAATGCGGTCGCGCCGTTTGACCGACCCCTCCTTGAACTTGAAAGCCTTGGCACGCAACATAAGGTGAGGAAAATCCAGATTCCATGAGTGCGGTGGTACATAGGGACACTTGGTCATGAAGCACAGGTCGCAGAGATAGCAGTGATCCACGACCTGCCAGTAATGGGCCTTTAAAATCCCGTCCACTTCCAACGTCGCGGAGTTGTCCACCAGGTCAAAGAGGGTTGGAAAGGATTGGCACAAACTCACGCAGCGGCGGCAACCATGACAGATGTCGAAAACCCGTTCCATCTCACGGAATAGGGAGTCTGCGTTGTAAAAATCCTGATTCTTCCAGTCCAGAGGATGCCGGGTGGGGGCTTGCAGATTGCCTTCTTTGACGGGTGTGGCCATGGCCTGTTTCTCCGGGGGAATAACGGGGGAGGGCGGCGCGCACCGGGCTGCTACAGACGCGGCCCAGTGACTCAACAGCCGTTAGGCGTCGAGTTCGTTCAGGGCTCTTTGATAGCGATTAGCGTGCGAACGCTCGGCTTTCGCCAGGGTCTCGAACCAATCGGCAATTTCGCTAAAACCTTCCTCGCGAGCGGCTTTGCCCATGCCCGGATACATGTCGGTGTATTCATGGGTTTCGCCGGCGACGGCGGTTTTCAGGTTGTTCGACGTGCTGCCAAAGGGCATGCCGGTGGCCGGATCGCCGCAGGTTTGCAGGTAGTCCAGATGGCCGTGGGCGTGGCCGGTTTCGCCTTCCGCCGTCGAGCGGAACAGGGCGGCGACATCGTTGTAGCCTTCCACGTCGGCCTTGGCGGCGAAATAGAGATAGCGGCGATTGGCCTGAGACTCGCCGGCAAACGCGGCTTTCAGGTTACCTTCGGTTTTGCTGCCTTTTAATTCCATGGGATTTACCTCGGTGTAAGATGATGGATGGGAGCGGCTCTGAGGCCACAGCCGCACTATAGCGGTTTCAAAAGAATAAGAAAAATCGTTTTTTTCACTAAGATTGATACTAAGATTGATAGAGGATGCCGATTGGTGCGTCGATCCTTCCGGGTGAAAAGTGGGTGAAAATAACGGCCAAACAGCCCTTCTTGAGAAATTGATTGTCCCAGAGGTACCGTTTGCACTAGGATTAGCATGTCTGACCGGATCCCTGTGTGCGGTGGGACAATCGAGATCTCTCGATTCTTGACTGAAACTAAAATTGAACCTTTGGAGGAACCTATGAAAAAAATGTTCGCGATCTTTCTGGTGTCGTTGATGGTGTGGTTACCGCTCACCAGCCAGGCGGCGGAGAGTACGGCGTCCAGCGGCAGCGACAACAACGTGATGATGTGGGGCCTGGGTGCCGTAGCGGGTGTCGTGGTATTCAACTATCTCACCGGTGGTTTGGAGGCTCTGCCCTTCACCGGTGGCCCATTGGTGTTGGAAGGACGCGCAGCGGCCAACCGGGTGGTCGTGGTGGCCAGCGCGGTAGCCGGCGTCTGGATAGCGGATTGGATGGCCAAAAACCTGTCCATGAAAAAATAAGGATCCCCACGCCAGCCAGTCAGCAGCGCGACGCAAGTCCGCTCCGTCTGGCCAGCCCATCTTTAGCCTTAACCTCTCTCCCGCAGGGAGAGGGGTTTTTGTAGCACCCCATACCCCCCCCACCCTGAAACATCGGCTAACCATATTTGCCCGAGACAGTCAAACCTCCGAGCGGCGGCTTCGGGAGGCTCGCTTCGCTTCTCGTACCACCTTCCCCCATCATTCCCCC
>JBAXSA010000349.1:0-3391 GCA_037130945.1 Pseudomonadota bacterium
ATTATATCTAAAAAATCAATGAGTTAAAAAGGAAATTGAACTGAACCAGTGCCTTTTTTGGGACATAGCGCAAAATGACAGGAGCCAAATTCCGTTTGCTGCCTTGATATTGAATAGGGTGTGGGATGCTTTTCATGTGACAATTGTACCTTTCTATAATAGAGTTGGCAATCAAAAAGCGCCCGTCTAACCGATCAGCGCTTGCAGATGTGCGACTACGCTCCGCGCCAAGGCGTTTAGGGCATAGCCGCCTTCCAGCACCGAGACGATGCGGCCGGCCGCGAAACGTTCGGCAACGTCCCGGATGCGCCGGGTGATCCAGGTATAATCCGCGTCCTCCAGCCGCAACTGCGCCAGTGGGTCTTCGCGGTGGGCGTCAAACCCCGCCGAGATCAGGATCAGTTCGGGTTGAAATCGCTCCAGAGCGGGTAGCACCTGGGTTTCAAACGCCTGGCGGTAAGCAGCACCAGACGTACCTGCGGCCAGCGGCACCTCGACCAGATGCTCATGGTTTTGCACCGGACTGTAGGGATAAAAGGGGTGCTGGAAGGTCGAACAGAGGAGTACCCGTGGATCGTTGCGAAAGATGTCCTCCGTACCGTTGCCATGATGCACGTCGAAATCCACCACCGCCACCCGCTCCAGCGGGTAATGGGCCAGGGCATATCCGACCCCCACCGCGACATTGTTGAACACACAAAAACCCATCGCACGATCCCGCTCGGCATGATGGCCCGGCGGGCGCACCGCGCAAAAGGCCTGCTGCACCTCTTGCCGCATCACTTGGTCAATGGCCTGAACCACCGCACCGGCAGCACGCAGCGCGGCTGGCAGGGTCTGGGAACACATCCGGGTATCCGGATCGAGTGCCACATAACCGGATTGGGGTGCCACCTGGAAGATGTGGTCGACATACGCCGGATCATGTACCGCGATGAGTTGCTCGCGGGTCGCCAGGGGCGCGTCGTCATGCCGCAGCACCGCATCGAGGCCGGTGCTGATCAGCAGATCCTGGATGGCAAAGAGGCGGCCGGGAGATTCCGGATGCCCTTCCCCCATCTCGTGGCGGGTACAATCGGGGTGAGTGATCAAGGCGACGGACATGAGTCTTCCTGTGGTCATGGTTTCAATCCTCGCCCGGGCAATAGACCGGGCGCTACCCCATTCTAAGGCAGGTCTTGCAAAATATCGTCCGTCCGGTCGCCAAACCGGTCCACCCGCACTAAGATGCCCTTTGACCCCATGACCCCCATGAACGGGTTTTTATAGGATGCTGAACATGAGCCACACCGATCTCCGGGGGTTCCTCGGCTTTTTGGAAGCCCGGGGACAACTCCATCGTATTAAAACACCGGTGGATCCCTATCTGGAAATCACCGAGATCTGCGACCGCACCCTGCGGGGCGGTGGGCCGGCCTTGCTTTTTGAACAGCCCAAGGGATCTGGGGTACCGCTCCTCGCCAATCTCTTTGGTACCCCGGAACGGGTGGCCTGGGGCATGGGGGCGGAATCTGTCGCGGCCCTGCGAGAAGTCGGCCAGCTGCTGGCCTTTCTCAAGGAGCCGACCCCACCTCAGGGCATGAAGGACGCCTGGGAAAAGCTCCCAATCTTTGCCCGGGTACTCGACATGGCACCCAAAGTGGTCCGTTCGCCGTCCTGCCAGGAGGTGATATTGGAGGGCGCGGCGGTGGATCTTTCGGCCTGGCCGATTCAGACCTGTTGGCCGGAAGACGCCGGCCCGCTGATTACCTGGGGGCTGGTGATCACCCGGGGGCCCCGCCAGACGCGGCAGAATCTCGGCATCTACCGTATGCAGGTGATTGGCCGGAACCGGGTCATCCTGCGCTGGCTGGCCCATCGCGGCGGGGCACTGGATTTTCGCGACTGGCAGGAGACCCATCCGGGCCAGCCGTTTCCCGTGTGCGTGGCGATCGGTGCCGATCCCGCCACCACCCTGGCGGCGGTGACGCCGATCCCCGATAGCCTGTCGGAGTACGCCTTTGCGGGTTTGTTGCGCAATGCCCGCACCCTGGTGGCACCGGCTCTAGGGCTGGGGCTGGATCTACAGGTGCCGGCCAGCGCCGAGATCGTACTGGAAGGCCACCTTCAGCCTGGCGAGCGGGCTCCCGAAGGGCCCTTTGGCGACCACACGGGGTATTACAACGAGGTGGAATCCTTCCCGGTGCTGACCCTTGATCGGATTACCCACCGCCATCAGCCCATCTACCACTCCACCTTCACCGGTCGCCCACCCGATGAACCGGCGATTCTGGGGGTGGCACTCAACGAGGTGTTCGTGCCGATTCTCCAAAAACAGTTCCCGGAGATCGTCGATTTTTATCTGCCCCCCGAGGGCTGCTCGTATCGGCTGGCTCTGGTCGCCATCCGCAAGCAGTACCCTGGGCACGCCAAGCGGGTGATGTTCGGGGTCTGGTCGTTTCTGCGCCAATTCATGTACACCAAGTTCGTGGTGGTCACCGATGAGGATGTCAACGTCCGCGACTGGCGCGATGTGATCTGGGCTATCACCACTCGGATGGATCCGGCGCGGGACACCACGCTGATTGAACACACGCCCATCGACACCCTCGATTTCGCCTCTCCGGTTTCGGGACTGGGTTCCAAAATGGGTCTCGATGCCACCACCAAGTGGCCCGGTGAGGTCAAGCGGACCTGGGGCCGGCCGATCCGCATGGACGAAGGCGTCCAGCGGCGGATTGATGCCCTGTGGGCGGATCTCGGGATCCGGCTGGAATCCGCCGTTCCGCCGCGTTGAGGCCGGCCCTCGATACACTCTGCCTTCCGGCCGGGTTATCATGAGGGAATCCTTGCCATCTTGTCCTGGCGATCTTGCCCATGCCGTTCCGGATTCATTCCCCTGCCCTGTTTTTGTCGTTGTCCCTGGTACTCGCGGGTTGCCAGTTGCCCCTGCGCACGAGTCCGCCGCCCTCGTCGCCGTCACTGACCATCAGCGCACCCCTGATACTCCGGGATACCCTTCTGGAAGGCCACCCCAGGCCTGCGGATCTAGCTTTTGAATTCCTGGCAGGGGAAATCGCCACGCAGCGTAAAGCCTACAGCGAGGCCACCCTGCACTACTTCAATACGGCCCGGCTGTCCCGCGAGACTTATCCTGCGGAACGGGCCACCCAGACCGCCATACTGGCCAAGAATGAGCCGTTGGCTCGCGAGGCCGTCGAGTGGTGGATCCAGCGCGACCCGCAATCGATCCTGGCCCGGCAACTCGCGGTCGTGATCACCATCCGCGCTGGGGATCTGGATCGCGCGGGTCAGCATCTCCATCAACTGGTGACACTGTCTGGTCAGCACCAGGGCCAGGGCTATATCGAGGCAGCCAAGACGGTAGCGCGAAGTGGCGAGGTTGAGCCGG
>JBAXSA010000350.1:0-3367 GCA_037130945.1 Pseudomonadota bacterium
CCCAGGGACACCGTCTGACCGGAGAACGCGCCGGACGGGTCTTCCGCCTGGGCGACCCGTTGCGGGTCAAGCTCGCAGGCGTCAATGTCGAGGAACGCAAGATTGACTTCATACTGGACGCAGCCTCCGCCGAGTCCCCCTGCGATTCGCCAGCCGCGCCTGCCCAACCCCGAGCGAAAAAACGCCGGTCAAAGGCGTGCTGAGGCTAAAAAACACGCGCACCACAGGCTGTGAAACTACTTGCCCTGGATACCTCGGGGTCCTGGTGTTCGGTGGCCCTCCACTACAACGGCGAGACCGCCGAGCGCCGCGTCCATTGTCCCCGGAATCACGGCGAATGGGTGCTGGTGTTGATTCAGGCGCTGCTGACCGAGGCGGGTCTCGTCCCGGCCGCGCTGGAGGGTCTGGCCTTCGGCTGTGGGCCGGGATCTTTTACCGGTCTTCGCATCGCCGCCGGGGTTATTCAGGGCATTGGTCTGGCACTGGAAGTGCCCGTGGCCCCGGTGTCTACCTTGGCCGCACTGGCGTTGCAAGGGTTTGAAAGATGCCCTGCGACCTGGGCCCTGCCGGCCATCGACGCCCGCATGGGCGAGGTCTATTGGGCCGCGTACCAGCGGGATAGCGAGGGTTTGCCCATCCTGCTCACCCCCGAGCAGGTCTCTCCCCTAGACGCGGTGATCGTCCCGGAACGACTGGACGGTGGGATAAAAATCGGCAGCGGCTGGGGCAAACCCGCAGCCGTCTCGTCACGCTGGCAAGATTTCGCCAGAGACGCGATCCCGGACGCCGAGTGCGGGGCCAAAGAGGTGGCCACCCTAGGCGTTGCCATGCTGTTAAAAGGAAAAGGGGTAGCACCCGATCAGGCACTACCCCTCTACCTGCGCGACCGTGTCACGACACCCCCGAGTCGTTAACCCCATCGCGCAAATCTGACCGGCTTAACGCGAGCCATCCGTCCCGTTTCCTTACTTTGACTCAGCCTTAGGTACCATGGGGGCCGTGGGGGCAACCGGCGGATAGCCATAACCCCAAGGATTGCCATAACCATAAGGGCCATAGACATAGGGATGGTAGTAGCCATAGTCATAGCCACGGCCATAACCACGACCCCAACCGCTGCCTCCCATGCTGAAGTTCATGCTGAAATCGCCGTAGCCGTCACCAAACCAGTCATCGCCCCCATTGCTATAATAACCAGGATTACCCCACCAAGCATTCGCTGTAGTGCCAACCGCCATCAGGACCACCAGAGCCGCGATTTTCGTGATCTTCTTCATAGCTGTCTCCAAAAACCAGTAAGATCTAAGCAGTGTTGTTAGGTTAGGAAAGGCTTATCGCTCACTTCCTTAGACATAATAATATTAGTATAGTCTAAAATTAGCAAGTAGATTTTTAATATTTTTATTTTCTATTGATTTACTATGGATTAAAAATGCCTTCCCGTCCTGATTCCGAAAGGGTTTTGACCCGCCCTGATGACTGGCACCTCCATCTGAGGGATGGTTCCAGTCTAAAATCGGTTTTACCGTATACCGCCCGCTGTTTCGGTCGCGCCTTGGTCATGCCCAATCTCCTGCCACCCGTGACGACCCTGGCCGCCGCCACGGCGTATCGGGAACGGATACGGCAAGCCCTCCCCCCAGGCTCGGCCTTTGAACCCCTCATGACCCTGTATCTCACTGACGCCATGGATCCTCGTGACATCCCGATGATTCGGGCTTCCGGCCTGGTTCATGGCATCAAACTCTATCCGGCGGGCGCCACCACGCATTCCGAGGCCGGGGTCACTCGCCTCGAAGCCCTCGATCCGATCCTCGAAGCCATGGAGCGGGCCGATCTGCCGCTGTTGATTCATGGCGAAATTCCGGATCCCGAGGTGGATGCCTTTGATCGGGAACAGGCCTTCATTGACCGCTATCTGGTGGACATCGTGCGGCGTTTTGCCGGGCTCCGCATCGTCCTTGAACACATCACCACCCAAGAGGCTGTGGCCTTCGTGGAGAGTGCGAGAGCCGGGGTGGTGGCGACTCTCACCGCCCATCATCTGCTTTACAACCGCAATGCCCTGCTGGCCGGCGGGATTCGTCCGCATTTCTTCTGCCTGCCAATCTTAAAGCGGGAGCGCCATCGCCAAGCGCTGCTGGCTGCGGCGGCAAGTGGCAACCCCCGGTTCTTTCTCGGCACCGACAGTGCCCCGCACACCCGCAAGTCCAAGGAATCCGCTTGTGGTTGCGCGGGCTGTTTTACCGCCTTCGGGGCCATTGAACTCTATGCCGAGGCCTTTGAAGAAGCAGAGGCGCTCGACAAGCTGGAAGGTTTTGCCAGCCACTTTGGAGCCGATTTTTATGGCCTCCCCCGCCATTCCGACAAGATCACCCTCCTCCGCAAGAACACACCAATCCCCAGCGACTATCCCCTGGGCGAACAGCGGGTCGTGCCCCTGCGCGCCGGAGGCAGTTTGCGCTGGCGGCTAGCGGCGTGCTGATCGACACCCACTGTCATCTGGATGTCGCCGAGTTCGATCCCGACCGACTCGCGGTTTTGCAGCGTACCCGGGCGGCGGGGGTTAGCGCCCTGGTGATCCCCGGCATCCACCGTGAAGGCTGGGCCGGTTTGCTGGCCTTATGTGCCGACCATGCGGATCTGTATCCGGCGCTCGGTTTACATCCCCTCACTCTGGATCAGCACCAGTGGAGCGATTTGCTCATCCTGGAAGAATGGCTTGCGGTCACCCAACCGCTGGCGATTGGCGAGATCGGCCTCGACTATTTTCAGAAAGATGGCCCGGATCCTGATGGCCAGCGGGCCTATTTCGAGGCCCAGCTCAGTATCGCCCGGGCGGCGGGTCTGCCGGTATTGCTCCACGTCCGGCGTGCCCATGACGAGGTTTTGGCGATTCTGGCGAGGCTTCGGGTGACTGGCGGCATAGCCCATGCCTTCAACGGCAGCCTGGAACAGGCCCGGCGTTACGGGGATCTGGGGTTTTGTCTAGGCTTTGGCGGCATGATCACCTTCGAGCGTTCCACCCGTCTGCGGCGCTTGGCCAAAAACCTGCCGCTAAACGCCCTGGTACTGGAAACTGATGCCCCCGATCTCACCGTCGCAAGCCACCAGGGCGAACGCAACAGTCCCGAATATCTCCCGGAGATCCTGGCAAGCCTCGCGGCCATCCGTCATGAAGATCCGCAGACACTGGCAATGGCCACCACCGCCAATGCTTGGCGGGTGTTCAAGACTCAACTTTTATCGTAAATTTTGGATAGTGCGCTACCATGCCATTACACACATCTTCGCCGAGTGCCTGGCATGGTCACTATAATCTCACCAAAGTTCAAGCAGCATAGGGAGCATTACCTGTAGCGCACTA
>JBAXSA010000351.1:0-3363 GCA_037130945.1 Pseudomonadota bacterium
ACCGAACTCATCGAATCCGAGATGCTCCACACCAAGGCGCTGGAGCAGGCGCTGCGAAATCTGGCCCGGTCGGCGCAACAGGATGCACGCTCGCTCGGCCTGATCGCGGACAACTTGCTGGAGGACACCAAGAAGGCCCTGCTCCTGCCTTGCTCAACCCTCCTCGGCGCGATGCCCAGGCAGGTGCGCGATCTGGCGCGGGAACAGGGCAAGGAAGCCGATCTCGTGATTCGCGGCGAGGACATCGAGATCGACCGCCGGGTGCTCGACGAACTGAAGGATCCGCTCATCCATCTGTTGCGCAACGCCATCGATCACGGCCTTGAAAAACCGGACGGCCGCCGGGCCCATGGCAAATCCCCTCGCGCGACCCTCACGATTGCGGTCGCGCCGCTCCAGGGGAACCGCGTCGAAGTCCTGGTGAGCGACGATGGCGTGGGGATCGATATCGGGCGAGTCAGGCAAAGCGCCATCCGGCTCGGTCTTGTGACCGCCGACGAGAACGCCCGCCTGACCGACGCCGAAGCCGCCGAGCTCATCTTCCACTCGGGATTGTCGACCAGCCCGCTCATTACCGACCTTTCGGGCCGGGGCCTAGGGATGGCGATTGTCCGGGAAAAGGTCGAGCAGCTCGGCGGCACCGTCAGGGTGGCCTCGACACCTGGCACTGGCACGACGTTCCGCCTGATCCTGCCGCTGACCCGGGCGACCTTTCGCGGGGTGTTCGTGACCGTGGCCGGACAAACCTTTGCCATCCCCACGGCCAATGTGGCCCGAGTGACACGCATCAAGCCCAACGAGGTCAAAACGGTTGAAAACCGTCAAACCATTGCGGTGGGAGGGCGCGCAGTCGCACTGGCTCGCCTGCGAAATAGCCTGGGGTTGCCCGGCTCCGAGGGACGCACCCAGGCAACCGTCTGGCCCGTCGTGGTGATGCGTGCGGCCAACCGCGAGGTGGCGTTTCTGGTCGACGAGGTGCTGGGCGAACAGGAAGTCATGGTCAAAAATCTGGGCCCGCAGCTCCCACGAGTTCGACACATTGCGGGTGCCGCGCTCTCGGCCAGCGGTGCCATCATTCCCGTCCTCAATGCCCTCGATCTGCTGGAGTCGGTTGGCGCGGCACCCATACCCGTCGACGTCCTGGAAAACGCCGTCTCCGAGCAACGCCGTTTGTTGATCGCCGAGGACTCCATCACCGCCCGAACCCTGGTTAAAAGCATCCTGGAGGGCGCGGGATATCTGGTGGTGGCCACCGTGGATGGCCTGGACGCCCTCACCCGGCTCAAGACCGAGCCTTTTGATCTCGTGGTATCGGATGTCGACATGCCGCGCATGAACGGTTTTGAGTTGACCTCCCGGATCCGTGCCGACCAGAATCTCCGGGATCTGCCGGTGGTGCTGTGTACGGCGCTGGGCTCGCAAAAGGATCGCGAGTACGGCGTCGAGGTGGGTGCCAATGCCTATCTCGTCAAAAGCGATTTTGACCAGGGCAACCTGCTTGAGATCATTCGGAGGCTGCTGTGACCGATGTGCTGATTGTTGATGATTCGCGGGTGATCCGGGACTACCTGGAATATCTCGTCGGGAGCGATCCGGGGCTTCAGGTCATCGGCACCGCCGCCGACGGCGAAGAAGCCCTGGCAAGCGTGGCCCGGCGGCGGCCCGACGTGATCCTCATGGATATCCATATGCCGCGGCTCGACGGCCTGGAGGCGACCCGCCGGATCATGTCTTCCCAGCCCATTCCCATTGTCATCTGCACCGCCAGCATTCATTTTAGCGAGGTACAGACCGCCATGCAGGCCCTGGAGGCGGGCGCACTCGCGGTACTGCGAAAGCCCTCGGGTTTTGGTGATCCGAATGCCGAAGCCGAGGGTGCCGCGATTATCAACACCCTCAAGCTGATGGCCGAGGTCAAGATGGTGCGGCGGTGGCGCGCCCCCCCAGTGGCCACCCCTGCAACGGCCCGGCCAGAACCAGACCAAAAAACCACGGGCCGGATGGCGGTCGTTGCCATGGGTGCATCAACGGGGGGGCCGGCCGCAATTCTGCAAATCCTCTCCAACCTGACACCCGCTGCCTTCCCCGCCCCGATCCTCCTGGTACAGCATATTTCCCATGGTTTTATCGACGGTTTCGTCGAGTGGCTCGCCACTTCCTCCGGTTGGCCCGTGCGGGTGGCCAAAAATGGCGAGGTTCCGCTGCCGGGTTGCGTTTATGTCGCACCCGATGATCATCACCTGCGGGCCGGGCGACAGGGTGATCTACGCATCACCCAGGACGAGCCGCTTCGTGGTTTGCGGCCGTCGGTGGGGGTGTTGTTCCGGTCGGTGGCTGAATGCCATGGCCGCCTGGCGATTGGGATTTTGCTGACCGGCATGGGCCGGGATGGTGCGGATGAACTCAAGCTCATGGCCAACCGGGGTGCCTTCACCATTGCCCAGGACGAGAACAGCTGTGTGGTGTTCGGTATGCCCGCCGAGGCCATCAAACTCGGCGCGGCGCAATTCGTGGGCCCGCCGCACGAGATCGCCGGAATTCTACAAAGTAGAAGGGTCGGTTAAAGTGGAATGAGGCACCTGTAAATCTGCTGGGGATCCTTCAGCACCGGGACGATTTCCACCCAGCTGTCTCCTTGCAGCTCCCGGAAAAAACAATGGTGGCGGCCGGTGTGACAGGCGATGCCACCCCGCTGTTCGACGGCCAGCAACAAGACATCGGCGTCGCAATCCAGGCGAATGGCGCGGACAACCTGCTGGTGGCCGGATTCCTCGCCCTTGTGCCAGAGTTTTTGCCGCGACCGCGACCAATACACCGCATGACCCGTCGCCTGGGTCAACCGCAGGGACTCGCGGTTCATCCAGGCCATCATGAGTACCTGACCCGTGCTGGCTTCCTGGGCAATCGCCGGCACCAGCCCCTGATCGTCCCACTTTATTCTGTCCAGCCAGGATTCGCTTAGGGGCTCGCTCACAACCGTACCTCGACGCCTTGTCTAGCCATGTAGTGCTTGGCCTCGGCAATACTGTATTCGGCAAAATGAAAGATACTGGCGGCCAACACCGCGTCCGCCTCACCGGCCACCACGCCGTCTACCAGGTGTTGCAGGGTACCCACCCCTCCGGAGGCGATCACCGGCACCGGTACGGCGCGGCTCACGGCACGGGTCAATTCGAGGTCAAAACCCGCCTTGGTGCCGTCACGATCCATACTGGTCAGGAGAATTTCCCCGGCACCGTACTCGGCCATGCGACGGGCCCAGGCGACGGCGTCAAGACCTGTGGATTGGCGACCGCCGTGGGTAAACACCTCCCAGCGCAAGGGCTCGCCGGGGCCACTGACCCGCTTGGCATCCACCGCCAC
>JBAXSA010000352.1:0-3359 GCA_037130945.1 Pseudomonadota bacterium
GGCAATAAGAACATTGCGGATTTTGGCCTGAAGATGATGGGTCGCGTCAGCGATTACTTCAAAATGGCAAAGGATCATCAGGAAACCGTAGGCACTTGGGCTGAGACGACAGCCAAGGCGGCGGTGGATTCGTTCAAGACGAATGTAGCTGCGGTCTGAGACGCCCTGATTTTGGCATGACCTTAAAGGCCTTTCGCGCCTTTCCCTCTTGACAGGGGGAAAGGCGCGTGGATGCTTGTGTCCGTGGGAAAGCTTCCCATCATCTTCTTACTTTTTACACAGCGAGGAACCCATGGAAAATGTAGTCATCGTAGGAGCGGTACGAACCGCTATCGGCAAATTTGGGGGTGGCCTGTCTACTGTCCCGGCCACCCATCTCGGGGCCAGAGTCATCTTTGAACTCCTGCGCCTCACCGGGTTGGAAGCGCGGCAGATAGACGAGGTCATCATGGGTCAGGTGCTGACGGCGGGATCTGGCCAGAATTCCGCCCGCCAATCCGCCATTCGCGCCACTCTGCCCTTTGAGGTGTCCGCCACCACGCTCAACAAGGTCTGCGGCAGCGGCCTCAAGAGCGTGCAACTGGGCATGCAGGGGATACGTTGCGAAGACGCCGAAATCATCGTCGCCGGCGGCCAGGAAAACATGAGCCTGGCCCCCCATGTTCTACCCAACTCCCGTACCGGCAACCGCATGGGCGATTGGTCTCTGATCGATACCATGCTCGTCGATGGGTTGTGGGATGCCTTCCACGATTGTCACATGGGTTGCACCGCCGAAAATGTTGTCGATCAGTATGGCATTACCCGCGAGGAGCAGGACGCACTGGCGCTCGCCTCCCAGCACAAAACGGAAGCGGCACAGAAGACGGGCAAGTTCAAGGATGAGATCGTGCCCATAGAGGTTCCCCAAGCCAAGGGACCGCCCATTCTGTTCGATACCGACGAATTTCCCCGCCATGGTGCCACCCTCGCAGCGCTGGCAAAACTCAAACCCGCCTTCCGGCCCAATGGCACCGTGACCGCCGGCAATGCCTCCGGCATCAATGACGGTGCGGCTGCGGTGCTACTCATGTCGGAACACATGGCGCATCGTCTCGGTCTGGAGCCCCTGGCCCGTTTGGTGGCCATGGCCACCGCCGGGGTTGATCCCGCCATCATGGGTGTGGGGCCAGTCACCGCTACGCGCCGAACCCTGCAACGGGCCGGCTGGAAGATCGACGAACTGGATCTGATCGAGTCCAACGAAGCCTTCGCGGCCCAGGCCATTGCCGTCAACCGCGACCTCGGTTGGGACACGACGAAGATCAACGTCAATGGGGGTGCCATTGCCCTGGGTCATCCCATCGGCGCTTCCGGTGCCAGGATTCTGGTGACCCTGCTGCACGAGATGCGGCGGCGCAATGCCCACAAGGGGGTCGCGACCCTCTGTATTGGAGGGGGACAGGGGATTGCGGTTGCGGTTGAACGCTGATTTATTTATTATTTTCCATTTTTATCGGAGAAAATACTCATGACAGGAAGAATAGCCGTCGTGACCGGCGGCACCGGAACCATCGGTACCGAGATTTGCAAACAGTTAGCCGGGCAGGGTTGCCGGGTGGTCGCGCTGTGCCTGCCGGGCACGCCCGATTGCTGCCCGGAAGACTGGGAAGCCGCACGCAGACAGGACGGCTTCGAGATGCGCGTCCAGGGTTGTGACGTGGCTCATTACGAACAGACCGCTGAGGTCTTTGCCCGTATCGCAGCGGAAATCGGGCCGGTCGACATCCTCGTCAACGCCGCCGGCATTACCCGCGACTCGATACTGCGCAAAATGAGCCCGGATCAGTGGCATCTCGTACTGCGGGCCAATCTCGACAGTGTTTTCAACACCAGCCGTTGCGTCATCGGCGGCATGATGGATCGCGGTTTCGGACGTATCATCAACATCTCCTCGGTTAATGGCCAGAAAGGCCAGTTTGGCCAGGCCAACTATGCCGCCAGCAAGGCCGGCATTCACGGATTCACCATGTCGGTGGCGCGTGAAGGTGCCCGCAAGGGCGTCACCGTCAATACGGTTTCGCCCGGTTATATCGAGTCTCCAATGATCATGGCGGTGCCCGAAGATCATCGCGCCAAGATCATGGCTGAAATCCCGGTCGGGCGCTTCGGAAAACCGGCCGAAATTGGTCGGCTCTGTGCCTTTCTGGCGGCGGACGAGTCGGGCTTCATCACCGGCGCGGATATTTCCATCAACGGCGGGCAGTATATGTAACTCTGTCTCCCTTCCATGGAAACCGAACGCCTCATCAAAAAATACCCCAACCGGCGGTTGTACGACACGGCATCCAGCCAATATGTCACCCTGGAAGACATCCGCCAGTTGGTGGTCGATGGGGTGAAGTTCCGTCTGGTGGATGTCAAGACCGAGGAAGACCTGACACGCGGCATCCTGTTGCAAATCATTCTGGAGCAGGAGGCACAGGGTCATCCCTTGTTCAGTAATGAATTCCTTGTTCAGGTGATCCGCAGTTATGGCCATACCACACAAGGCTTTCTAGGTACCTACCTGGAGGAAAGCATGACGGTGTTTTTGCGCCAGCAGGGGGTATGGCAAGAGCAAATGAATCAGTTTGTCGAAACCGGGCCGATGTCGGTTTTTACCGATATCGCCCAACAAAATTTACGCATCTGGCAATCCATGCAAGAGGCAATGGGCGGCGGTTTTGGGCGGAAGAAAGGCGAGTAAGCGAGTAAAAAAGTGAGTCAAAGAGAAAAACCGCATTCGCCGCCAATCAGAATTCATGGAAAGTTTTCCATGTCAATGGACATCTCTTCTCCAAACCTGTGACAAATCGGGCAGGCGGGTTGTGCCGCATGGGTGGTATTGCGTCATCATGCGCGTTACCATGCCAAATAGTTTTGTCAAATAGGTTTTTCCACCATGGATCTTTCTTTTAATATTGAAACGGCCCTTCACGCGATGCAGAAGGTGTGCCCCTTATCCGAACGCAGACAAACCCTACCGATTTTGAACAGCGTCAAGATCGAATTCATGGAGGGTGAAGCGCGTTTCACGGGTACCGATATGGAGTCCGAACTGACCATTACCGTGGACAATGCCCAGGGTAGTGGTGCGATTGCCATTGGCGCCCGGAAATTTCTGGATATCATCAAGGCCGCCAAGGAATATCAGGAGATACGGCTGACCCTCGATGGTCACCGGGTGATCGCGAGGGCGGGCCGGGGCCGATATGTCCTCGCGAGTTTGCCGGTCGGCGATTTCCCGTCCCTGGAATTGGGTACCGGCAAGATCAGTTGGCAGATGAGTCAGGGTACCCTCAAACGACTTATCAACCGTGCCGCCTTTGCCATGGCCA
>JBAXSA010000353.1:0-3353 GCA_037130945.1 Pseudomonadota bacterium
ACCAATCTGCTGGCCCTCAATGCCGCCATCGAGGCGGCCCGGGCGGGTGAGGCGGGCCGGGGGTTCGCGGTGGTGGCTGACGAGGTTCGCAAATTGTCGGTGGAAACGGAAAAGGCCGTGTCTCAGGTTCAGTCCGGCATTACCCGGGTGGTTGGCACCATTCAGGAGCAATTCAAGTCCAAGCTCAGCGAACAGGGCATCAAGAAAGAGATGGAAGGATTGCAAGATTTTAGCGCCACGGTCGAACATCTGGGCAGCGGTTATCAAAAGCTGATCGAACACGAGGCCAAGGCCTTGGCAGCGGTTCAAGAAGGCAGTCAGGTGCTGTCCCGGATGTTCATGGACGCGGTGTCCAGTGTGCAGTTTCAGGATGTGACGCGCCAGCAGCTCGAGCATGTCATGCAGGCGCTCCAGCGGCTGGATGACTATAGTCTTCAGCTCTCCAGCTATCTGATGAGCAGTGGGAAGATCGGACAGGCACCCGAACCTTTGCAAAATCACATTGATCAGTTGTATACCGGGTATGTGATGGATCAGCAGCGGGCCAGTCATCACGCCGCGATGTCCGGAGCCCGGCCAGAGGCAGCGGCTTCTGGTTCCAATTCCAAGGTCGAATTGTTCTGAGAACGGAGGATTTTATTTTCCATGCCAAAATCAACGGTTCGCTCCCGCCAGGTACATCGTCTGACCGTGGAGACCGACATGACGGTTCATCATGCCGCCAATCTCAAACCCATCCTGCTGGAATCCCTGGCAAAGACAGAGGATCTGGAGCTGGATTTATCCCAGGTGGGCGACATGGATACCGCCGGCCTTCAGCTTCTGATCCTGCTCAAGCGCGAGGCCCAGCGGGAGGGTAAGTCGCTGCGCTTGGCCCACCACCACCCGGTGGTGCGGGAGTTGGTCGAATTTCTTAATATGGCGGCCTATTTTGGGGATCCCCTGGTGATTCCGGCACGCGCCAAGACCTGATGAGGCAGCCTTGATGGACGATACGATAAATGAACTGCGCGAGTCTTTCCTACAGGAAAGCGAGGATCAGATCGATACCCTGGAAGAGGGTCTGCTGCAACTCGAACGCGGGGGTGCCGATGCCGACATCATCAATGCGGTCTTCCGCGCCGCCCATACCATCAAGGGGGCAGCGGGAGTTATCGGGTGCGGTTTTGTCGAATCCTTCATGCATGGTGTGGAAAACACCCTGGATTTGCTCAGGGCCAGGGAACTCGAAGTATCACCGCCACTGATCGGCGTTTTGCTGAAATGCGCCGATCACATCAAGGCTCTGGTGGGACTGCTGGCGATCAACAAGGAGGCACCAGAACCAGAAATGGTGGCACGCGGACGATCCCTGTCGGACGAGCTGAATGCCTTTATTCACCAGCCTGGTGAAACCCAAAAACGGGATCAATTGCCCAGCCATTCCCACAGTTCCGTGGAAACTCTGACCGACGATGGGGTCGCGGGCGATTGTTGGCACATCTCGGTGCGTTTTGGCACGGAGGTCTTGCGCCAGGGGATGGATCCGGTTTCTTTCCTGCGCTATCTCACCACGCTCGGCGACATTCTCTCCATCGAGACCCTGGCGGATGCCATGCCGCCCGAGGCCGGCATGGATCCGGAAAGTTGCTATCTCGGGTTTGAAATCAACCTGGAAAGCCAGACCCACAAGGCGGCCATCGAAAAGGTCTTTGCCTTTGTGCAGGATGACTGTTTTCTCCGGATTCTGCCGCCCCACAGCAAACTGTCCGAATTCGTTCAACTGATCCGCGAACTGCCGGAAGATCCGATGCGGATCGGCGAGATCCTGGTGCAGTGCGGGGCGCTGACCGATCACGAACTGGCCGAGGCCTTGATGGCTCAAAAATTCCAGGAAGCCTCTCCCGAGGCCACGGAGACCGTAGAAACCCCGGCGGGCTCGCTGCTGGGCGAGATTCTCGTCGGGCAGCATGCCATTCAACGGGAATTGGTCGACGCCGCTGCGGCCAAGCAAGCCCAGTCTAGCGAGAAACGCGCTAGCGAGGCCAAGATGATCCGGGTTCAGGCCGACAAGCTGGACTACCTCATCACCCTGGTCGGCGAATTGGTGATTGCCGGGGCCAGTACCCACCTGCTGGCCCAGCGCAGCAATGTCGGCGAGTTGTCGGAATCGACCTCGCTGTTGTCCCGGCTGGTTGAGGAGATTCGCGACAGCGCCCTGCAATTACGGATGGTGCAGATCGGCGAGACCTTCAACCGCTTTCACCGGGTGGTGCGGGATGTCAGCCGTGAAAGGGACAAGGACATCGAGTTTCTGATCAAGGGCGGGGAAACGGAACTGGATAAATCCGTGGTGGAGCGGATTGGCGATCCCCTCATGCACCTGATCCGCAACGCCATCGATCACGGCATCGAGCCGGCCCAGATCCGGGTGCAACGCGGCAAATCCCCCAAGGGCCGGCTGGAGCTGAATGCCTTTCACGAATCCGGCAATATCATCATCGAGGTCTCCGACGATGGCGGCGGGCTGAATCATGAAAAAATTCTCGCCAAGGCGCTCGACAAAGGCCTGGTTCAGCCGGGACAGCATCTTTCGGACACGGAGATTGCCAATCTCATCTTCGAGCCGGGCTTTTCCACCTCGGAAGTAGTGACCAACCTGTCCGGTCGCGGGGTCGGCATGGATGTGGTCAAGCGCAACATCGAGGCCCTGCGGGGTAGTGTCGAGGTACTTTCCGAAGAGGGTTATGGCACCCGCTTTATCATCCGGCTGCCGCTCACCCTGGCGATCATTGACGGCTTCCTGGTGGGAGTCGCTCAGGCCTCCTATGTGATTCCGCTAGATTTTGTCCTGGAGTGCATCGAGCTGGAAGGTGTCGCGGCGGGAACCCATTACATCAACCTGCGGGGCGAGGTTTTGCCCTTCCTGCATCTGCGGGAACTCTTCGGGATCGGCGGGCAGCCGCCCAAGCGCGAAAGTGTGGTGGTGGTGCAGTGTTTTGGTGCCAAGGCGGGTCTGGTGGTGGATACCCTGTTCGGGGAGTTTCAAACCGTGATAAAACCCCTCGGCAATCTCTTCCGCCAGCTCAAGGGGGTGAGCGGCTCAACCATCCTCGGAAGCGGCGATGTCGCCCTGATCCTGGATGTGCAGTCCCTGGTCAATATTGTCTCGGGCCGGGAGGAACGGCGGATGCGTCAGATACCCTGGGCCGAGAGCCAACGCGAGCAGCGGCTGTGAAGGGGTGCGAGGGTGGTCACCGGGTTTTGTTGGCTAGCGACGGTAAGCACGAAACGGATCGGGGCGCAAAGCCGGTACGCAACATTGGCGAGGGGAGCCACACCGAAAGGTGTGCGTCACTAGGCCCGTAAGGGCT
>JBAXSA010000354.1:0-3348 GCA_037130945.1 Pseudomonadota bacterium
CCGGCAATGGTGATCTCTTCCACCGGGTATTGAATGACGCCCTGTTCCACCCAAAATCCCGCAGCTCCCCGGGAATAGTCCCCAGTGACCAGATTGACGCCACTCCCCAAGAGTTCGGTGACGAATAGCCCTGTACCCATCTCCCGCAACAGGGCGTCACGATCCAGCGTCCCACCCTGGATCTCCAGATTGTGAACCCCCCCTGCATTGGCGGTGGTCTGGCGGCCCAGCTTGCGAGCGGAATAGCTGCCGAGGACATAAGACTGAAGTACCCCTTCGGTGACGAAATCCTTGTCGTAGGTGGCCACCCCCTCGCTATCAAAAGGCGCACTGCCCAAACCGCGGCACAAACGGGGACGCTCGAAGATTCTCACAAAGGGCGGAAACAGGGTCTGACCCAGGGTATCCACCAGGAATGAACTCCGTCGGTACTGGGCGCTGCCGCTGATCGCCGAGATCAGAGAACGTAGCAGCCCCACGGCGATGTCGGCTCGGAAGATCACCGGACAGCGGCGAGTTGCCAGGCGCTGCCCCCCCAGCCGTGCCAGCGCTCCCTCGGCGGCACGCCGGCCCACGGCCTCTGGGGATTCCAGGGCCGCCGGGTCACAGTGAAAAGTCCACCAGTCGTCGCGCTGCATACCGGTGTCGTCGCCAGCGATGACCGAACAGCTCAGGCTATGGTGGCTGGCGGGAAAGCCACCCATGAAACCATGGCTGTTGCCGTAAACCACCAAACCCGTGCCCAGGGAAAGACTCGCCCCCTCGGAATTGACAATGCGTGCGTCCAGATGACGGGCACTGTCCTCGCATCGGGTCGCGAACTCGATGGCGGACTCGGGTGAGAGGGGCCAGGGATGGTAGAGTTCCAGATCGGGCAGGTTGCGGGCCATGCGGTGGGCATCGGCCAGCCCGGCGTGGATATCCTCGGTGGTATAGCGGGCACCATCACAGGCCGCCCGGACGGTCTCGCGGATCGCCTCGGGGGTGGTGTCCGAAGTACTCGCCGAGCCTTTGCGATAGCCAAAATAGACGGTCACCCCAATGCTGTTGTCGCGTTGGTGTTCGATGGTCTCGACCTCGCCCAGCCGTACCGTCACCGATAGACCCTCGGAGGCGGTGGCACCAGCCTCGGCGGCGCTGGCCCCCTGGCCACGCGCCTCGTCGAGAATCCGGGTCACTACCTCGCCGAGGCGCACCTGGCGGGCCACTACGTCGTCTTGTGAAATGGGCTCAAGCATGATGGGTGCCTCCCACGGTCAGATCGGTAATTTTCAAGGTCGGTTGGCCGACGCCCACTGGCACACTTTGGCCTTCCTTGCCACAGGTACCGATCCCCTCGTCGAGCCGCAGATCGTTACCGATCATCTCGACCCGGGTCAGGACATCCGGCCCATTGCCGATCAGGGTTGCGCCCTTGACTGGCCGGGTGACCTGGCCGTTTTCAATGAGATAGGCCTCGGAGGTCGAAAACACAAACTTTCCGGAGGTGATGTCAACCTGTCCACCACCAAAGTTGACGGCATATAAACCCCGTTCTACTGAAGCGAGAATCTCCTCCGGACTGTGGGGGCCGGGCAGCATGTAGGTGTTGGTCATGCGCGGCAGGGGCAGATGGGCAAAGGATTCGCGGCGGCCATTGCCGGTCGGGGCCACGCCCATCAGCCGGGCATTGAGCTTGTCTTGCAGGTAGCCCTTGAGGATGCCGTTTTCGATCAGGACGTTATACTGGGTGGGCGTGCCCTCGTCGTCGATGTTCAGGGAACCGCGCCGGCCGGCCAGGGTGCCATCATCGACCACGGTACACCCAGCGGTGGCAATGCGTTCGCCAACACGTCCGGTGAAGGCCGAGGTGCCCTTGCGGTTAAAGTCGCCCTCCAGGCCATGACCAATCGCCTCGTGTAGCAAGACCCCTGGCCAGCCGGGGCCGAGTACCACCGTCATCTGGCCGGCCGGCGCATCGATGGCCTCCAGGTTGAGCAGACTTTGGCGAACCGCCTCGTGGGTGACCTTCAAAGCTCGTCCGGAGTCCATAAAATAGTTCAAGCCGGCGCGCGCACCGCACCCCGAGCTACCCTGTTCGCGCCGCCCCTGATGTTCCGAAATCACCGAGGCGTTAAAACGCACCAGGGGGCGGACATCGGCGTTAAAAGTCCCGTCACTGGCCACCACCAGAATCACGTCATAGGCCGCCACCAGAGACAAAATCACTTGCTGCACCCGGGAATCTTGACGCCGGGCCTCGGCGTCAAGACGCCGTAGCAAGTCCACTTTGTCCTGGGAAGACAGGCTTTCCAGGGGATTGATAGGCGCATAAAGGGCTTTTTGGGTGGTCGGCGGGGTACCCAACCGTACCCTGCCATGCTCTCCACCCTTGGCGATGGCGTGCGCGGACTGGGCGGCACCTCGCAAGATCGGCAAGGTCAATTCGTCGGAATAGGCAAAGCCGGTTTTCTCCCCGCTAACCGCACGAATGCCGGCCCCCCGGTCGATACTGTGATTGGCCTCTTTCACGATGCCATCCTCCAGCATCCAGGACTCCAGGCGGCTGGATTCAAAATAGAGATCGGCATAGTCGATCCGTGGGCCTAGGCTGTGGGAGAGAATGGTCTCCAGGTCGGCGTCGGACAGACCCACAGGCTCCAACAGGGTGCTACGGGCGATATCGATGGCTTCTTGACTCATGAGGTTCTCATCAAAAATTGCTCTATAACAATAGGTTATAGATGCGACGGCTGGCTGATAGTTGGCAAAGGAGGGGGGCCAAGACTAGCGGTAAATAATCGCTTCCTGAGTGGCCTGATAGGCTGATTCGGCCTTGAGCTGACGTTCCACCGCATCAAAATCGGGTATCAAGGCGGTTTGGCCAGCCAACTGGCAAACCCAGGGAACCAGGGAACCCTCGGGCATCCGATAATCCGAACTCATCAGGGTCTCCGGAGACACCAGCGCGAGTTTCGGAATCCCCTTGCTGAAAATCCCAATATGGGATAGTTGTGGATCCTGATTCAGCGTGCGGCAGACCACGACTCGGGCGCGATAGCTGGCACCCATGAGGGGAAGCTCAATGAAAGATTGCACAAGATCCAGAACGGGCAGTGGCAACCCCCGCCAGGTCTGGAAACCCAGGAGCCAGGGAGAGGCCTGGTGAAGATGACTAGATTCCTGATAGCCAATGATTTCGGCCACGGCGGCGTTGGGGACTAACAAACGCCAATCACCCAGCGGCAACACCAGGCACCGGATCGAGGTGGGCAAAAAAGCCGCTGCCGGGTTCACAGCTGTGCCTCCGCTACCAGCGTCTGCAGGGTCGAGATCAGATCGTTTTCTTCAAAAGGCTTGCCCATGTAA
>JBAXSA010000355.1:0-3344 GCA_037130945.1 Pseudomonadota bacterium
TGGGGCCTTTGTAGCGCGCTATCTCGACAGTTTTCCGCCACACTGTCTGCGGGGATTGCGGGTGGCGGTTTACGAGCATTCCTCGGTGGCCCGCGAGAGCCTTGCCGAGGTGCTGGCGGGGCTTGGGGCCGAGGTGGTGTGTCTGGGGCGTTCCGGGCACTTTGTGCCGGTGGATACCGAGGCGATTCGGCCCGAGGATCAAGCCTTGGCGAGGGCCTGGGCGAAACGGGTGGGGTTTGATGCCATCGTCTCCGCCGATGGCGATGGCGACCGGCCCCTCTTGGGTGACGAACGGGGCGAGTGGTGGCGAGGCGACCTGATCGGCCCCTGGTGTGCCCGTTTTTTGGGGATTCGAACCCTGGTGACTCCGGTCAGTTCCAACACCCTGGTGGAGAAAAGTGGCTGGTTTGAACAGGTGATCCGTACCCGGATTGGCTCGCCCTATGTCATCGAAGCCATGGTTCAGGCCGAGCGCGAGGGGCGGGGGCCGGTCGCCGGTTACGAGGCCAACGGCGGGTTCCTGACGGCGAGTCCCATCCCGCTGGCTCGGGGTATACTGGGGGCTCTGCCCACCCGCGATTGCCTGCTGCCGATCCTGGCGGTGTTGTGTGACGCCCGTGCCTCGGGCCGCCCGCTTTCGGCTCTGACCCAGGGGTTGCCCCAACGCTTTACCCATAGCGGCCGGCTCCAGGACTTTCCCGCCACCATCAGTCAGGCACGGCTGGCCGCCTGGTGTCCCACGGATCTCTCCGTGGTTAGCCAGATGGCGGCGTGTGAGCGTCTGGAAGACTTCTTTGGGGCGGTATTGGGCGCTGTACACACCCTGGATCTGACCGATGGCCTGCGAATCACCTTCGCTTCGGGAGATATTCTGCATCTCCGTCCTTCCGGCAATGCGCCCGAGTTGCGGGTCTATGTTGAGGCCTCCAGCCCCGGGGCGGCCGAGGCCATGACGGCAAGCAGCCTGGCATTGCTCGAAGGCTGGCGGCGGGCATGATTTCCGGGTTTATCGCGATAATTTTGCGCAAATTTTTAGGAACGGTGAGGATGTCTGACTACGACGAAAAACGCGATTTCATCCGGATGCCAGTCGAATTGGTAGCCCGTTTCCGGACTCAGGATAGCCGCCAGGTGGCCAGCGGCCTGGTGCAGAATTTGAGTGCCACCGGTGTGCTGATCGCCATCGAACAGCCTATCCGTGTGGGAACGACCGTGCGTGTCGAGGTGATGCCGGTGAAGGTGACCCGCCTCGGCCTATTCGCGGTGGCCGAGGTGGTGCGATGCGAAAAAACCGAGGAAGACGAACATTTTGTGATGGCCTGCACCTTCACCCAAATGCTCTCGGAACGCGAGGTGGGGCCGGATTTCCCTTAGGTTTATAAATCGTGAGCCCCACCCGCTACGCCGCCTGATAAAGTTCGCCGTGCTCGCGAAACTCTGCAGCCTTCCTGGCCATGCCCTCGGTGAGTGCATCCGGTGTTTCAAGACCCTGGCGCGCGGCAAAATCGCGCACCTCCTGGGTGATCTTCATCGAGCAAAAGTGCGGGCCGCACATCGAGCAAAAATGGGCCACCTTGTGAGCCTCCTTGGGGAGGGTGGCATCGTGAAAGGCGCGGGCCCGTTCCGGATCGAGCGCAAGATTGAACTGGTCTTCCCAACGGAACTCAAAACGCGCCTTGGAGAGTGCGTTATCCTGAAGTTGCGCACCGGGTAGGCCCTTGGCGAGGTCGGCGGCGTGGGCAGCGATCCGGTAGGCGATGATGCCTTCCCGCACGTCATTCTTATCGGGCAGGCCGAGGTGTTCCTTGGGCGTGACGTAGCACAGCATGGCGGTGCCGTACCAGCCGATTTGCGCGGCACCTATGGCCGAGGTGAGGTGGTCGTAACCTGGCGAGATGTCCGAGACCAGCGGGCCCAGGGTGTAGAAGGGGGCTTCGCGGCAATCGGCCAGTTCCCGATCCATGTTTTCCTGGATGAGCTGCATAGGCACATGGCCAGGGCCTTCGATCATCACCTGCACCTCGTGACGCCAGGCCACCTGGGTCAGTTCGCCGAGGGTTTTTAGCTCGGCGAACTGGGCGCGATCATTGGCATCGGCAATAGAGCCGGGACGCAGCCCGTCGCCCAGGCTGAAGGCGACATCGTAGGCCTTCATGATCTCGCAGATTTCTTCAAAATGGGTGTAGAGAAAATTTTCCTGGTGATGGGCCAGGCACCACTTGGCGAGGATCGCCCCGCCCCGCGAGACAATCCCGGTGAGCCGCTCGGCCGTCATCGGCACATACGCCAGCCGCACTCCAGCGTGAATCGTAAAATAGTCCACGCCCTGCTCGGCTTGTTCGATCAGGGTATCGCGCATGATCGCCCAGGTCAGTTCCTCGGCCTTGCCGCCTACCTTTTCCAGGGCCTGATAGATAGGGACGGTGCCGATCGGCATTGGGGCGTTCCGGATAATCCACTCGCGGGTTTCGTGGATGTGTTTTCCGGTCGACAGATCCATCAGGGTATCTCCACCCCAGCGGGCC
Organism: Pseudomonadota bacterium; assembly: GCA_037130945.1. GTDB lineage: Bacteria > Pseudomonadota > Gammaproteobacteria > Chromatiales > Chromatiaceae > JBAXSA01. The sequence goes on from JBAXSA010000355.1 coordinate 2,526, forward strand.
GACCAGGCCATTTTTTCGACCTCTTCGGCAATCGACGAGGCGACTGCCGAATTGCCGATATTGGTGTTGATCTTCACCCGGAAATTCCGGCCGATGATCATGGGTTCAAGTTCTGGGTGGTTGATGTTGGCCGGGAGGATGGCGCGCCCCGCCGCCACTTCCTGGCGCACGAATTCGGGGGTGATGGCGTCCGGCAGCCGGGCTCCGGAGGATTCCCCGGGATGTTGTCGCAGCAGCCTGGCATAGCGGGGGTCTTCGCGCAGGGCTTGCAGGCGGCAATCCTCGCGTAGCGCCACAAACTCCATCTCCGGGGTGATGAGGCCGCAGCGGGCATAGTGCATTTGGGTGACATTGGCACCCGATTGGGCCCGGCGGGAGGGGCGCCGGGTTTTGAAACGCCAGGCGGCCAGGGCGGGATCCTCGAGGCGTTGCTGGCCGTAATCGGAACTGGGACGTTTCAGGGTCTCCGTGTCGTTCCGTTCCTCGATCCAGTGCCTGCGGAGATCCGGCAATCCCTGGAGCAGATCGATTACGGCCGTGGGATCGGTGAAGGCACCCGAGGTGTCGTAGAGCGGGATAGGGGGGTTTTCCTCGATACCCGTCAGGGTGGTGGTGGGTGATTGTGTCACCTCGCGGCAGGGCACCCGGAGGTCGGGCCGCGAGCCCTGAAGAAATATCTTCCGGGAATTTTGGAAAGGCTGGGTGACGGCCGCCGGCAGGGACGGGGACAGGGGATTCATCGGGTTCAACGGGCTCTCCTCAAAGTGACGGGGTGCCCAGGGGAGTCGGGCTTCCCTACGCCGGTACAGACCGGATCAG
>JBAXSA010000356.1:0-3342 GCA_037130945.1 Pseudomonadota bacterium
AGCATTCACCAGGCCAACGACGTCGACTGGCTGCTGTTTTACGCAGTGGGCCACGATTGGCATGAGATCAGAGTCACCCCCGAGGCCGCCACGTTGGATCTCAAAATCGATCTCTACGACGATCAGGGCACCCGGTTGTTGGCTTCTGCCGATTGGAATTTCGCCGGTCAGAGCGAAACCCTGTCGTATCACCTGGACGGCGACAGCCGCTGGCTGTGGATACGAATCAGTGCGGTTAACTATGTCGATAGCGGTCAGCAGCAAGCCTATAGGGTTGCGGTGTACCAGCCCTATCTCGAATTCGACACCATCCTCTATGGTCGAGTGACCGCTGACAGTACCGCCCAACCTCTGGCCCGTGTAGGCGTGACCTCGAACCTGCTGACCTCCGGCTCCTTAACCAATGCCAACGGCTACTATTTAATGCCGCATCGCGCCGGGAAATTCGAGGTGACCGCGCAAGCGCCGAGCCTGGGGTATGGCACCGCCACGCAGAGCGTCACGGCGGTGGCCTTGACCTACGCCGAAGTCAACTTTCGCTTGACAGGCGCGCCTCCTGCCACTCGAACCCCCAATAGCTACCAGGCAGCCACCCAAGAGCTGCTACTGGTGGATGTGCTGGTGGGCGCGAACCATTTCGAAGCACGATTGCACCTAGACCCGCAAGGCCTGGTGTTGCTGACTACGACTGCGGCCACCCACTCTCTGTCGCAACCGTGCCGCTACGATGCCGCCACCGGGATGGTGACTATTCCCTATGTCGAACTGGCGGGAACCACCCAGGCCTATGCAGCCACCTTGCGCTTGGTGGATCCGCAGACCTGGCGCTTCGCTATCGCCTCCCTGGAGCCCACTGCCTATTTGGCGAGTGGCTATTGAGCCTTTTCATTCAGGTTTCGCACCCTCGACTAAGATTCCATGTGACCATTTTGCACAGCACATACAAATCCTTCGGGTTCGCCGCGCTGCTGGCCGGAGCACTGAGCAGCGCCACGGCGGCCCCTGCTCTCACCCCGGATCACCTGCAACAGCAATTCCAGGCAGCCTATCAAAAGGGGGATTACAAGCGCGCATTGGCAGCCGCCGAACGTCTGTCCGCCTGGCTGGAACAGTCGGGAAAGGATCCTGGCGCCTGGGCCACCGCCTTGTTGAATCAGGCCGAACTGCATCGGTTGTTGGAGCAATACCCCCAGGCCTTGGCGGTGGGACAGCGTGCCGTGGCACAATTCACCCAATTGCAACCACCAGCGCCGCTGGAGCTTGCCACGGCTTACAACAATTTGGCGGTGGTGGAACGCCAACTGGGCCGCGACGACGACGCAGCGGGTCATCTACAGAACAGCCTGGATCTGCGGCGCCAACACTTGCCGGCCAACGACCGTCAATTAGCGATCACCCAGATCAATTTGGGTATTTTGCGTCTGTCCCAAGCCGACTATGCGCAGGCCCAGCAGTCGTTGGATCAGGCTCTGCAACTCCTGGAGAAGTACCATCCGCAAGACCCGTACCGGGTGCAGGCGCTCTTGAGCTTGGCGGCATTGTTTCGCGCTACCGGCGACTACCGCCAGGCGGAACTGTTCTTTGAACAAGTGTTGAAACAGCGCCAACCCGCCGCCGCAGGTTCTGCCTTGGAACAGGCGCGGGCACAAAACGGTCTCGGCAGCCTGTACCTGTTATTGGGCGACTATCCGGCAGCGGATAAGCAACTGGCCTCCGCACACCCACTAGCGGCCAAGACCCCGGGTGCGCGGGCGCTCGTCGCGGAGATTCTCAGTAACCGTGCCTTATCCCACCAGCGCCAACAGCGTTACCCGCACGCCTTGAGCGACCTGAAGCAGAGCCTTAAAATCTTGCAGGAGCTGTTCGGCCCGACCCATCCGGATACCCTGAAGGCTCAACACAATTTAGGGATGCTGTACTACCGCAGCGGCGACATGACGGCAGCGCAAACGACGCTAGAGCAGGTGCTTCAATACCGCAAGCAACGGTCTCCGGAGTCCTTGCCGATGGCGGATACGCTCAATGCCTTGGCCGGCGTGGCCTGGGCCCAGGGCGAAGCGGAACGCACCCGCGACTTGCTGGCGCAAGCCCTGACGCTGCGCACCCGGTTACTCCCACCCCACCACCCCGACCTGGCGACCAGCTACACCAACCAGGCCCTCTACTTGGCCGGAATTGGCGAACCCACCGCCAGTTTGACGGCCTTCACCCAGGCCATGACGATCGACCGGGCATTGCTGGAACAGGTCATCGGTTTTGCTACCGAAGAGCGCAAGCACAGCTATCTGGCCGAGAAAACCCGACATCTGTATGCCCTGGTGAGCCTGGCCACCGGCTCGCTCTTGGGACAACCCGACAGCGACCGGTTAGTCGCCGAGGTCTGGTTGCAACGCAAGGGCATGATCCTGGAAGCCCAACGCCGTTATCAAGAGGCCGTGGTGTATCGCGATGCCCCGGCATTGGTGGCCCCACTGCAACAGTTGGCCAAGCTGCGTGCCCAGTTATCTCGGCTGATTTATAGCCCGCCCCAGGCGAGCGATGCCGCCCAGGCGTTGGCTCACCTGGAAGAACAAATCGCGCAGTTGGAACACGAACTGAGCAATAACAGCCCGAGTTATGCGGCCGAACTCACCACCCAGCGCGTGAATCTTGATCAGGTGCTGCAACGGTTACCCGCCCACAGCGTGCTGATTGAATGGCTGCGGTTTGAACGCTTTGACTTCAGTGCGCACGACCCGCGACAGCGTTGGCAGCCCGCCGAATACGTGGCGTTGCTCATCAGCCCACAGTTGCCACACGGGGTGCAACTGATCCCCATGGGCGCGGCCGCCGACCTGGAACAGCAAGTCAGCGCGTTGCGCGAGCGCCTGAATGGCAATAAGCTCCAGGGCGCTCAGTTGGATGAAGTATCCCGCAAGCTCTATCAGCGCCTTTTTCAGCCGATCGAACGGCACTTTCCTGCGGGCACCGAAGACGTGTGGTGGTCCCCCGACAGCGCCCTCAACCTGTTTCCCATTGAAATCCTGCGGAAAGACAACGGCCGTTACCTAGCGCAAGACTATCTTTTCAGCTATGTGACCAGCGGTCGGGATCTGTTGCGCAAAGCCTCCGAGCCCTCCCGCACCGGCGAAAACGTATTGATCGGCAATCCCCAGTTTGACCTGATGCCCGCCGATAAAACCAAGGTGTTGACGAGATTACGGTTACGCCAAACCGATACCGCCGCAGTTCCCCGCCCGGTCACGCGGTATTGGCCTAGAGGCATTAATCGCTCAGCGATACATTTTTCCCCGCTGCCGGGCACCTTGCAAGAAATCACCCTGCTGCAGGATATTCTCAAGG
>JBAXSA010000357.1:0-3314 GCA_037130945.1 Pseudomonadota bacterium
ATCATATAGGTGCCATCAAATACTTTATTTGTCACTACAATCTCACTAAAGCTTAGGCAGCATAGGGAGCATTACCTGTAGCGCACTATCCATTACCAATGGCACCTCTCCGGAAGACCCGGACATCGATGGCATCCTGAGGGAACTCGCGGCCATTCGGGCGGATATGGTCTCCGGCCCGGCCCTGTCGTACCCACGTCTTGAAGAAGTTCACTTGAACTACCGGGACAGCGCCCGAAACCTTCTGCATTATCTGGCCTTGCGTCGCCAGGATTTGCGTCCGTTGCAACTGCGGTTGGCTGCGCTGGGGCTTTCTTCCCTGGGACGTGCCGAATCGCACGTCCTGGCCACGGTTGACTCGGTTCTGGGTGCCCTGCATCGCCTGGTGCATTGTGCCTGGCAACCCACGACGCGAGAGGCTGCGGTTGTCGATTTTGCCAACGGCCAGAGGCTACTCGCCGAACACACGGACGCCCTATTGGGGATCGCACCCCCTGGGCGCGGGGTTCGGATCATGGTCACCATGCCGAGCGAGGCCGCGAATGATTACATCCTCGTTCACGACCTGCTCAAGCAAGGCATGGACTGTATGCGCATCAACTGCGCCCATGATGACCCCGCTGCCTGGTTGCGAATGATCGTGCATTTGAGACGGGCCGAGCAGTCGCTGGGGCGATCCTGCCGCATCGCCATGGATCTGGCCGGACCAAAGATTCGCACCAGGCTGCTGGGAGCCGGTTCAGCAGTGGTTCGGGTTCGACCCCGTCGCGATAACTTCGGACGTCTCACGGCACCCGCACGAATTTGGCTGACCCAGGAAACTTCTCCATCACTACCCCCTTCACCAGCGGATGCGTGTCTTCCCGTACCAGGTGCCTGGCTAGCCCGTCTGCGCGTAGGAGAACGCGTGAAATTCACCGATGCCCGTGATGCCAATCGGTTCTTCAGGGTGGTTGATGTGACCAACCGCGGTTGTTGGGTCGAGGCAACCAAGACGGCTTACATCGTTTCCGGCACACTCCTACGTCGCGAACGCGGAGCCGGCAAAGGGGAGGATCGCGAGGCTCCGGTTGGAGATTTGCCACCTCGTGAGCCATCCATTTCCTTGCGGCAAGGGGACTTGCTTATTCTGACCCGTGACCACCAGCCGGATCGCCTAGCAACTTACGATAGCAGGGGGCAAGTGCTGACCCCTGCCTCGATCGGTTGCACCATTCCAGAGGTGTTCGAAGACGTTCAGACGGGAGAATCCATTTGGTTCGATGACGGAAAAATCGGCGGCGTCGTCGAGAGAATGGATAGCACACGGATTTTCGTCCGGATTACCCAAGCCGGCCTGCGGGGTGAAAAGCTCAGAGGAGACAAAGGTATCAACCTACCCGAAAGTGAACTGCGCTTGGCGGCCATGACCACCGAGGACATCCATAACCTGTCCTTTGCGGCCCAGCACGCCGATATCGTTGCCTTATCCATGGCCAACACCCCCCAGGATGTGGAACTGCTTCAGGAGCATCTGGCGCGCTTGGGAAACCGACGACCTGCTGTTGTCCTGAAGATAGAAACACGACGGGGTTTCGAGAACCTGCCGGAGATGTTGCTAACGGCCATGCGGGTGCCCTGTTGCGGGGTCATGATCGCTCGGGGCGATCTGGCCGTTGAATGCGGATTCGAGCGCTTGGCCGAGGTTCAGGAAGAGATTCTCTGGATTTGCGAGGCGGCTCATGTCCCTGTGATTTGGGCCACCCAGGTTCTGGAAACGCTAGCCAAGGATGGAATGCCGTCGCGCGCTGAAATCACGGACGCGGCGATGGGGGATCGTGCCGAGTGCGTCATGCTTAACAAAGGTCCCCATGTGGTCAGTGCGGTGCGGGTTCTGGACGATATCTTGCGGCGGATGCAGACGCATCAGACCAAGAAACGGGCTATGCTGCGGGAATTGCGATTGGCCCATGTGCTGCCCGCCGAGCCATGATAATTTCGATAGGTTCAAATCTACATTGGATTTTTGACAGCCTGGGTCGAACAAAACCACAATCGCCTACTCGCTACAGGGGGCTGTGGTAGTTGTTGGACGAGTGAAGTACACCTACCCTCTCCGATGTTCTTCTGAGGGAATCTTGCCAAAGCAATCTCGCATATCAGGATTTAGATATGAGCCTTCACCCTCTCGAATATGTGCCAGCCGTTGCCGATGAGTCGGCATTTCTTCAGGATTTGTCCAAAGCCCTGCCGGTTGTCCTGGGACGGATGTTTCAGCACCAGCGCACCCTGCTCGACAGCTTCGATGGGCGTCTGTACCGAGATGGCTGGATTCTCGAAGAATCACGCCAAGGGCGGCACCGGGAATGGATTCTGCGATCCCTGCCGCGCGGACTGGAGGTGCATCGCATGGAGATCGCTGGCACGGTGCGTTTTGCCAGTCAGCTACCGCCCGGCCCTCTGCAAAGCCGTCTTCTCCCCCTGCTCGAAGGGCGGGCATTGCTTCCCTGTATCAGGCTTCTGGTCAAAACCCAGTCCCTGAAGATCGGAGACGATCAAAGCCAGGGTGTGGTATTCGCGGAATGGGAGACTTTCGTCTGGGATGCCCCCGCGCAAGACCCGCGACCGGCCTTGCCGGGCCGTCTGGTTCTGCGGCCAGGCGCGGGCGGCGAGGAGGCAATCCTGGCGCTGGCGAACCAGTTGCGAGAAGGCTTCGGGCTATCTCCCGCCGGCCAGAGTCTCTGGATCCATGCGATCTCCTATCTCGATACGCAGCCTGGCCATTATTCCACTAAACTCGACTTCCACTTCCAGGCCGAAGATCGGGCGGAGGTGGTGTTTCGCCATATCTCTGGCCACTTGCTCGATATTCTGGAAACTAATATTCCTGGCGTACTCGCGGATACCGACGAGGAATTTCTGCACGATGTCCGGGTAGCGGTTCGGCGCACCCGCGTGGTTTTGGCGCGGATGGAGGGGATTCTGGCACCCGAGTCGAGCGACCGATTCCAGAAGGAATTCGCTTGGCTTCAGGCGGTCAGCGGCCCGGTACGGGATTGGGATGTCTATCGCCAGCAGTTGCCACGCTACCACGCGATCTTGCCTGTTGAATATCAGAACTGGCTGGAGCCGCTAACGGCGTATCTGGTACAGGAACGCCAGCGGGCACGCCGGAGTCTCCTGCACGCCTTGCGGAGCGAGCGTTGCCAACGGATTCTCAGGGAGTGGCGGGCTCTGCTGGAAGCCCCCTTGGCTTTTAACGGCGAAACCAACGATCAACCCATCGCCCGGTTGTCCAGTGGCTGGATCTGGCAACAGTATCGCAAGGCCCGGCG
>JBAXSA010000358.1:0-3313 GCA_037130945.1 Pseudomonadota bacterium
TGTCGCTCCCCCTATTCTTTGCCGGCGTGCTGTTACTCATCGCCACCCTGCTGGTTGGGGATATTGGCAAGGGGGCACAACGCTGGCTGGATCTTCGCGTGATGCGTTTTCAGCCCTCCGAGATACTCAAAATTGCCACGCCCATGATGGCGGCCTGGGTGATGGATCAGGCGCACCTGCCACCGCGCTGGTATCACCTCCTGACCACCCTGATCCTGGTGCTGATCCCGGTGTATCTCATCTACAAACAGCCCGATTTGGGAACCGCCGTCCTGGTTCTCGGCGCGGGCGTTGCCGTGATGTTCCTGGCCGGCATTAGCTGGCAATTATTGCTCGGCACCCTGGGAGGGGCGGTCGCCATTGCCCCATTGATTTGGAAGCTGCTGCGCCCCTATCAGCAACAGCGCATCCTGACTTTTCTTGATCCCGAAAGCGACCCCCTGGAATCCGGTTATCACATCATCCAGGCGACCATCGCGGTGGGTTCCGGGGGGCTTTATGGGAAAGGCTGGTTGATGGGGACGCAATCCCACCTGGAATTTCTGCCCGAACGCTCCACGGACTTCATCTTTGCCGTGCTGGCCGAAGAATTTGGACTCACCGGTATCCTGGTGCTTTTTGGGTTCTATCTCTTTATCATCATGCGAGGGCTGCAGATGGCCATTCAGGCCCAGGATAATTACAATCGGCTGCTGGCGGGCGCGATCAGTCTGGCCTTTTTCCTCTATGTCATTGTCAACACCGGCATGGTCACCGGTATCCTGCCCGTGGTGGGGGTTCCCTTGCCGCTCGTGAGTTATGGGGGCACCTCGTTAGTGACCATCATGGCGGGATTCGGTATCCTCATGTCTGTTCACACCCACCGGCGGTGGATTCCCGCCTAAAAATACGCAGGTCGTCTCCCTTGAAAATACTCTTGCCGACAAACCCTTCCCTTCCACTGGCCGCTACCCTGGCGAGAGGGCTATTGGCGGTTTTGCTGACAGCCAGTTCACCGGGTGGGTCAGGGATTCTTGGCGACCAACCGACGGTGGTGCAGGCCTTTATCGACGATCTAAGCGCCCGCCAGGATTTGAACCGGGCCTGGCTCGCGCAATGGCTGGAACGCGCCCATTTTCGCCAGGATATTATTGACGCCATTTCCAAACCAGCGGAGGCCAAGCCCTGGTACAAATATCGGCCTATCTTCGTCAACCCTGCGAGGATCACCGACGGCGTGAATTTCTGGAATGCCCACGCCAGCCTCTTAAAACGGGCCGCCGATCAGTATGGGGTACCGCCCGAGATTATTGTGGCCATCATCGGCGTGGAAACCCGTTATGGTCAGAACAATGGCGGTTATCTGGCGCTGGATGCCCTGGCAACCTTGGCCTTTGGGTATCCCAAGCGAGCGCCCTTTTTCCGCAAGGAGCTCGAACAACTCTTCCTGCTGGCCCGGGATGAGCGCCTGGATCTGGCGCAACTCAAGGGTTCCTACGCGGGTGCCCTAGGCGTTCCCCAGTTTATGCCCAGCAGTTATCGCAACTACGCGATAGACTTCGACGGTGACGGACACCGGGATCTGTTGTCCAGCGCCGCCGATGCCATTGGCAGTGTCGCCAATTATTTCAAGGGCCATGGTTGGCAAACCGACGGGCGGGTGGTGCTGCCCTTGCCGCATGACCAGGTGATCTCCCCCGAACTGGTCAATACCGATCTCAAGCCGACCAAAACCCTGGCCGAGTTGCGCACGGCCGGGTTGTCTTTTGACAGCCAGGGATTGCCACCCAGTACGGGGGTGGCCTTATTGGATTTCGAGGTGGCGGATGACAAGGACTACTGGCTCTGCCTGACCAATTTCTATGTCATTACCCGTTACAACGGCTCCAAGCACTACGCCATGGCGGTTTATCAGCTGGCCCAGGAAATTCTGGCTCAGCGGTCGCGATTACTGAGCCGTTAAAACTAGGGCAGCCTTTCCAATTCACACACAACCCGGCCAAAAATGGTCACTTAACACTTGCTGGACAGCCCAAGGGCATTCCGTTGGGAAGGTGTCTTCATCCAAGTTTGTTTCCCGCACGGCTATTTGTATAGCATCGCTGTAGCCGTCTTCCAGGTGTTCCGCTAAGGCCGGTTTTAGGCCAGGATTCTGTCGCAATACCCGCGTCACTTTTTGGCGCTGTTCTTTCACGGTTGCCTTCCAGCTTTTCCCGCGCTGTCCGGGTTGGTACTGCCATTTTAGAAGGTGCGCTAGTAATACCGCTAGCCTGTTCGTGAGTTCCCGTCTTTCGCTTGCGCCCATGCTTTCGAGTTCTTCTATTAGGTGTTCAATATCGGCTTCCATATATCGCCCTTGTCTTAATAGTGCCGCCTGTTCTTGTGTCCAAGAATAGAAGTCTGTTTCATGAGTGTTCATAATGGGGTCTTTATCATGGGTGCCAATGGCCGAGGGCCTGGCCCAACCGCAAAGGGGTGCCAGGTGTCAGGTTGTTGTGCCAGGTCACCCGGTCGGGACCCAAGAGCAAAATCACGGTTGAACCCAGAAAGAACCGTCCCATTTCCCTACCGCGTTCCAGCCGGAGGGGGGTGGCGTTCCAGTAAACCGGCCCACGGCGGCCAGGGGTAATGGTTCCCGCCCAGACCGTAGCAATGCTGGCAACGATCATGGCACCGACCAAGACCATCGCCAGGGGGCCCGCTTCGCTGTCAAACAGACAGACCACCCGCTCATTACGCGCGAACAACCCGTGAACCCCACGGGTGGTCGCGGCATTGACGCTGAAAAGCCTGCCAGGAATATGCCGGGTGCCTATCAGTGTGGCATCGACGGGCATGTGGATCCGGTGATAATCCCGTGGTGATAAGTAAAGAGTGGCAAAGACCCCTCCCGCGAAACGATCTGCCCATGATCCTTGATGCTCTCCCGGTGCCGTTTCTTCTCCGAGAAGGGTCGCGGCGGAATAGTCGTGCCCCTTGGCCTGAAACACCCTGCCCTGGTGAATCGTCCCGGCCTGGCTGAGAACCCCGTCAACCGGACAGAGCAGGGCCATGGGGTCAGGATCCAGGGGGCGAACTTCGGGTTTTAAGGGACGGGTAAAGAACTCGTTGAAACTGGCGTAATCCTCTGGGGTTTCGTGGAGAGCCTCCTGCCAGTCAACCCCGTAGACCTTGGCAAAGAGCCGGATGAGAGGATTCTTGACCGGTGGCCAGGTACAACTGGCCAGGGGATGAATCAGGCGTGACAACAGATGTTGCGGCAGAAAATATTGCCAACCGACAAACAGCCGGTCACTGAAGGATTGTGAAGAATCTGCTGGCAGAGAGAGTTTGG
>JBAXSA010000359.1:0-3312 GCA_037130945.1 Pseudomonadota bacterium
GACCGATGCACGCGGCCGGCTGGCTTGCGATCTGGCCCTGGAAGCCGATGGCGAGATCCTGCTCGAGGCCCGTTCTCAGGACAGTGGCGGCCGGAGCTTTCTGACGACCCGCAGTGTCTGGGCCCAGGGAGAGGGCAACTGGTGGTTTGAAAACGGTGCCAGTGATCGCATGGACGTGCTGCCCGAACGATCCGCCTACGAATCCGGCGAGACCGCCCGGCTCCAGGTGCGGATGCCGTTTCAAAATGCCATCGCCCTGGTCACCAGTGAGCGCGAAGGGGTGTTGGACGCCCGCGTAGTACGGCTGTCGGGCCGCGAGCCGGTGGTCGAGATTCCGATTGTCGAGGCCCATTCCCCCAATATCTTTGTGTCGGTGCTGGCGGTGCGGGGCCGGGTGACGGATTGGCGGGCCGCCCTCCAGGATCCCAACGAGATCGCGGTGCCCCCAGGCGAGATTGATTCCCAGGGGACAACGGCCCTGGTGGATCTTGCAAAACCCTCTTGGCGGCTCGGCATGGCCGCGCTCAATGTCGGCTGGAAACCCCATCGGCTCGAGGTTCAGGTGACCCCGGAACGGGACAGCTACAAGACCCGTGAGTCGGCCCAGGTCAAGGTATTGGTGCGCCGGAGTGACGGTCAACCCTTGCCTGCTGGCAGCGAGATTGCCTTCGCGGCGGTCGATGAAGCACTGCTGGAATTAAAACCCAACACCTCCTGGGACGTACTGACCCCGATGATGCAGCCGCGCGGTCTCGAAGTCCTGAGCGCTACCGCCCAGATGCAGGTGGTCGGAAAACGTCACTATGGCCGCAAGGCACTGCCCCACGGCGGCGGGGGTGGCCGCCAGCCGTCCCGGGAATTGTTTGACACCCTGTTGTTGTGGCAGGGACGGGTGGCACTCGACGAGCAGGGTGCGGCGGCCCTGACGGTGCCCCTCAACGACTCCCTGACCAGTTTTAAGCTCACTGCCGTAGCGCAAGGCGGGGCCGGTCTGTTTGGCCAGGGCGGGGCGGCGATCCGCACCACCCAGGATTTGATGCTGCTGGCTGGTCTACCACCGGTGGTGCGCGAAGGCGACCGGTTTCAGGCCGGTTTTACCCTCCGTAACGCCAGTGATCGCAGTCTGCCCGTCACCCTGACCGCCCACCTGACCCCCAAGGCCGGCGGGGCCTGGGATCTCGAGCCCCAATTCCTGACCCTGGCCCCCGGGCAGGCCCAGGGGGCATCCTGGGCGGTGACCGTGCCCCCGGACGCCGGGGAACTGGAATGGCAGGTGGCGGCCACAGAGCAGGGCGAGGGCCCGAATCAGGCCAGCGATCACCTCAAAACCCGCCAAACCGTCCTGCCGGTACATCCGGTGCGGGTCACCCAGGCCAGTCTGATTCAGATCGATGCCTCTGGCAAAAATCCCGCGATCCCGGTACAGATCCCGGCGGGGGCCATTCCCGGACGGGGTGGCTTGCGCTTGTCGCTGCGCGCAAAACTCGGCGATGGCCTTGGCGGCATGACCGAGTACATGCAGCGCTACCCTTACGGCTGTCTGGAACAACGGGCCTCGAAGGCGATCGCGTTGCGGGATCGCGGTCAATGGGACGGCCTCATGAACCAACTGCCCACCTACCAGGACGCCCAGGGGCTGTTCCGCTATTTTCCGACGGATCGCCTGGAGGGGAGCGAGGTACTGACCAGCTACCTGCTGGCCATCGCCGCCGAGGCCGAGTGGCCCTTGCCGGATGCCACCCGAGATAAGGCCCTGAATGGTCTGAAGGCCTTTGCCACGGGTCAACTCAAGGCCGCCCGCGCCGCCGCCGCCCAATGGCCTGATCTGACGCTACGCCGTCTGGCGGCGATGGCGGCCCTGTCGGCTTACGGCCAGCTACCCGTCGAAGCGGTCACCAGCCTCACCCCCGAGCCCGCGCGTTGGCCGGCCGCGACGGTCATCGACTGGCTGCAAATCCTGCAACGGCTGCCGGCCCTGCCGGAGCGGGCCAAGCGCCTCAAGGAGGGCGAGACGGTGCTGCGTGGCCGTCTGTCGCCCAGCGGCACCGCGCTGCGCCTGAGTAACGAGCGTGACGGCCTGTGGTGGCTGATGCAGTCCGCCGATCTCGCCGCCAACCGGATGATCCTCGGGGTGCTGGCCCTGCCGGGCTGGAAGGCCGACGGGCCGCGCCTGGCCCAAGGGGCACTCGACCGCCAGCGTCAGGGCCGCTGGGATCTGACCACCGCCAACGCTTGGGGCCGGCTGGCCTTCGAGCGGTTTAGCGCCGCTTACGAAAAACAACTCGTCAGCGGCTATACCGAGGCCGAACTGGCGGGCCAGAAAAAGGGTATGCAGTGGACGGATCAAACCCGCCAAAACGCCCTCAACTTCCCCTGGCCCACGGATCTCGCCGACCTTACACTACGCCACAAGGGTACGGGAAAACCCTGGGTGATCGTCCAGAGCCGTGCCGCCATCCCCCGCGATACCCCGATCTCGGCGGGCTACCGGCTCACCCGCGATCTCGTGCCGGTCGAGCAAAAATCTCCGGGCCGCTGGTCTCCTGGGGATGTGGCGCGGGTGCGTCTGATGATCGAGGCCAACGCCGACATGACCTGGGTGGTGGCGGATGATCCGGTTCCAGCGGGTGCCACGATCCTGGGCTCGGGGCTTGGCCGGGATTCGGCGCTGCTAACGCTGGGCGAGCGGCGCGAGGGCGGAACCGCGCCCATCTTCGAGGAGCGGAGTTTTGCGGCCTATCGCGCCTATTGGGATTTTCTCCCCCAAGGCAAGACCACCCTGGAATATACCATCAGACTCAACAACCCCGGCGAATTCGCCCTCCCCGCCAGCCGCGTGGAGGCGATGTACGCGCCAGACCAGTTCGCCGAAAATCCCAATCCGGTTTTCAAGGTCGCAGAATGACCCCGTCACTGCCGTCCCGAGAGGCGACCACCCCCGAGGAACTTCGGAATATGGAAACTCTTTATCTGGGTCGCCAGGCGATTCTGGATCGACAGCAGCGGCTCTATGCCTATGAACTCCTGTACCGCACGGAGCCGGGGGGCGTCGCGACCATCACCGACGGCGATAGCGCCTCTTCCCAGGTGATTCTCAATGCCTTCGTGGAACTGGGTCTCGACCACATCGTTGGCCCGCATCTGGCCTTCATCAATCTCACCCGGAGCTTCTTCGTCGATCTGCCGCCGATTCCCTTCGAGAAGAATCGGGTGGTTCTCGAGGTGCTGGAAAATATCGAGATCGACGCGGCACTGATCAATGGGGTCAAACTGCTGGCGGAGCAGGGTTACACACTGGCCCTCGACGATTTT
>JBAXSA010000360.1:0-3291 GCA_037130945.1 Pseudomonadota bacterium
GGGATGAGCTTGAAGCCATTGCGTTTGATCTCAACCCAACCGGCCGGGGTAATATCGACCTCGGTCTTGTAATAGCTGAATCGGCCGCTCGGGTCGACAATGGCGTCCGCCGAGACCTTTCTGACACGGCCCTCAATCACATAGGTAAAGCGGCTTTTGAAGGCCGGAAAACGCAAGTCGGCCGTCAAACCGGGGATAATCTGATCAATATCCGAAACCTGAATGGCGGCTTCAATCACGATGTCGTCGCTGAGCGGGACAATCTCGAGGATGGCCTTGCCGGCGGGGATCACCGCACCCACGGTATGAACATCGAGATTGACCACCGCGCCATAGACGGGCGAGCGAATCTCGGTACGTTGCAGGGTATCCTTCAGGGCGGTGATGCGGGTGGCATAATCGACACGCCTGGACTGGACATCGCGCAACCGCGCCACCACATCAGACAGGAAGGATTGTTGCTTAAATAAAATTTGTGATTCGGTTTCTCCGATCTGCACCTTGATGCGGGCGATATCGGTCAGGCGTGCGGCACGATCACCCTCCATGCTCAACAGGGTGCGCTTGTAATCCAGAAGGCGGGTCTTGTCGATGAGTTGTTTCTGGTAGAGACCCTCCCAATCCTTGACCTCGGCCCTGAGTGACTGGATACGCTCGTGATCGCTGCTCGTCAAGGCCTCCAGTCCGCGGATCTGTTCGCGCAATTGCCCGATCCGCTGGCGCAGGCTCTCGTCCTCGTGGGCACGGGCCTCACGCCGTACCTCGAACTCACGCCGCTGGCCCTCGGTGAATTGCGCGATCTCGGGATCCTTGTTCGCCTGTGTGAGCAGCCCTGCAGGGAATGTAATGGCCGGTTTTTTATCGCGTTCGGCGATGAGCCGGGCTTCCTCGGCCAAGAGCTGAGCGTGTTGCTGACCCACAATATTGAGCTGGGCCCCAGACTGCACGTCACTCAGCCGGATCAACAATTGTCCTGCCTGAACCACATCGTTCTCGGCCACCGCAATTTCCTTGACGATGCCGCCCTCGAGGTGCTGAATGGTCTGGCGCCGCGCCTCGACCTTGATCTGGCCGCTAGCCGCCGTGGCACTATGCAGTGGTGCGAAGGCAGACCAGACTCCCCCTAGCCCGAAGGCCAGCACCAATACCACAACACCCAGACGCCGATAGGGCAGGTCATCCGTCGGCACCACCGGAATGGGGTCGAGAATCCGCACAGCGGTGCCTTCGATTATGGCCATCACTTAACCTCGGTCTTGGAGTACACAGATGCCTGATCAGGCGTTTGCTGTTGAGAGTTGGGTGCTGGGCGACGCCGGGATGGGTTGTGGCACCGGGGGGGCCGCCGTGGCCTGGGTACCCGCCACGAGCCGGGCCAGCACTTCGGCCCGCGGACCATAGAGTTGAATCTGGCCCTGGTTGAGCAACAGCACTTTGTCCACCTGGTTGAGAATCGCCGCACGATGACTGATAAGAATCAGCGTCGAGCCCTGGGCCTTGAGCTGGGCCACGGCCGCCGCCAAGGCCATCTCGCCCTGGTCGTCGAGGTTGGAATTGGGCTCGTCCAGCACCAACAGCCGGGGGAGACCATACACCGCCCGCGCCAATCCAATGCGCTGGCGCTGACCGCCAGAGAGGACGCCGCCACTCATCCCCAACGGGGTGTCGTAACCATCCGGCAGTGTCAGGATCATTTCATGAACCCCCGCCAAGCGGGCGGCCTCAACGACTTTTTTGGCATCGATCTCGCCAAAACGGGCAATATTCTCGGCAATGGTGCCGGAAAAGAGTTCGATATCCTGAGGCAGATAGCCGATGTACGGGCCCAGTTCGTCGTGGTTCCACAGGCTGATGTCGGCACCATCCAGCCGCACCTTGCCCGCAGCCAGCGGCCATACCCCCAAAATCGCCCGCGCCAGGGTGGATTTGCCGGCGGCACTAGGCCCGATCAATCCCAGGGATTCACCAGGCTCCAGCACAAAGGTCGGGCCGCGCAACACCGGTGCCTTGGCACCCGGCGGGGTGACGACCACCCCCTCAACACTCAGACGGCCCTGGGGTGTGGGTAGCGACATACGTTCTATGTCTTTCGGAATCTCTTCCAGGAGGCGGGACAGACGTTGGTAGGAAATTCGTGCGGTCGCGAACTGTTTCCAACCGCCAATCATCAAGTCAACGGGAGCCAGCGCACGTCCCATGACGATAGATCCCGCGATGATCATGCCGGAGCTGATCTCCTGCTTGATGGCGAGATAACCCCCAAGGCCCAGGATCAGGGACTGAGAGATCATGCGCAGACTTTTGCTAAGGTTGGACAACACCCCGGCCCGGTCGCTGGCGCGTGATTGCGCGGACAGGAAGGTGAGGTGTTTGGTGAGCCAGCGGCGGCGCAGCGCGGGCAGCATACCCATGGCATGAATGACCTCGGCGTTGCGCAGATTGGCAGCCACCAAGTTGCGTGACTGGATGGCCTCGGTATTGGCCAGTGCGAGGTCTTTCTTGGTGACCCATTCGTTGATGACCGCCAGACAGGTCACAATCACCGCAGAAACCACGGCAAAGTAACCATAGACGGGATGAAAGAGGAAGAGGAGGGCAAGATACAGGGGTACCCAGGGGGCATCAAAAAAGGCGAACATCGGTGCCCCGGTGAGAAACTGCCGGATGCCGGTCAGATCGTCAAGCGCCTGGGCATTGGCCTGACCCGCGCTCTTGATCCCAAGGGAAAAAAGAGCCCCGAAGATGCGATCATTGAGGCGCTGGTCGATCTGCGATCCAATCCGCACCAAAAGTCGCGAACGCACGAACTCCAGCAATCCCATCACGGCAAAGAACAGCAGCGCAATCAGGGTGATCATGATTAGGGTTTCGATGGAGCGGCTGCTGACAACCCGGTCATAGACCTGGAGCATATAGAATGTGGGCGTCAGCATCAGCAGATTGATAAAGGCGCTGAAAAGTCCCGCATACAGAAAGCCCCGCCTGGACAGAAGCAGGATCTTGCGCAATTCGGAGGCACCGGAAGAAGAGAGTGCCGCCATTAGGCCGCCTTACAAGAAGGACATGAAGTTTTCAAGGTAGGTTTTCCAATTATTCAACGGCTCAGGCGATCCGCCACAGCATCCCCAGATGGAGTCTGCCACAGCCTGGTTCAAGGCTTGACCGAAACCGGCGCGAGCCCCGCCCACTCGGCGGCGATTCTCTACCCGTTGGGGGTGTTTGTCCAGTGGGACTGAGGCGACGCCCGAGGTGGTGCGGCCCTGTCGATTCGCCAGATCACCGGCAAACCCA
>JBAXSA010000361.1:0-3280 GCA_037130945.1 Pseudomonadota bacterium
GGACACTGGGGGCGCCGACGTAATCCGGTATCGCCAGAAAAAAAACATGGAGGACATGGCTCTGGAGAAACTGCGATTCGTTGAGGAGCTTCCGGAGCAGCAGGGTTTGATCGCTGATGGTCAGCCCTTGGGCGGCCTCCACCGCCTTGGTGGCGGCCAATTGGTGTCCCACGCAGCAGATCCCGCAGATGCGGCTGACCGTCTGGGGAACATCGTGGGGCATCATGCCGCGCACGAAATTCTCGAAGAAACGATGGGCCTCGACAATGGCGAGCTTGACCTCCTCCACCCGGCCCTCGCGGGTATTGATGCGAATGCTCCCGTGCCCTTCGACGCGGGTGACGTGATCGATACGGATGTTGTAGGTCTTGCCCTGACTCATACCCCCCCCTTGATGCGTTCGTTGCTGCCATGCAGCCGGTAGCGGTTGAGAATCTCGGTATCGCTGATGCCCATCTGGCGCATCTGCTGGCGATGGGCCTCGACATTGGCATAGGGCAGAAGCCCCCGGCAAGCATCACAGAGATGCCCCTGATTGACGCAGATGGCATGACAGCCGCCATAGGCAATCGGCCCGAGGCAGGCCAACCCCCGGTCATAGACGCATTCGTTGCCGTTTTTCTTGCACTCGACGCACACCGGATTGGCCGGAAAGTGTGGCGTCTGGCCGGTTAGCAAGGCCTTGACGAGGTGTAAAAACTCCCTGGGTTCCATGGGGCAACCACGGAGAAAAAAATCGACCTTGACGACTTCGTGCACGGATCGAACCCGGGTGTGGGCCCACAACGGCCAGTCCTCCGGGTCGATCTGTACCCGGTTGCGGGCTTCTTCCCCATAGACCACCTTGAAGTTTTCCGCTGGCGAGACAAAATTCGAGCGGGCCTGGACATTGCCGTTGCAGGCGCAGGCTCCCAGTGCCACCAGATATTGGGATCTGGCGCGAATCCCACGCAACCGATCCACGTCCTGCTCGCGGTGGATGCTGCCCTCGATAAAGGCGACATCATACCGGGCGGCCTTCTCCGACAGGGCCTCGCGAAATTCCACCAGCTCCACCTGATCGAGTAGATCCAGCAGTTGATCCTCGCAGTTGAGCAGGGCGAGCTGACAACCCTCGCAACTCGCGAAGTCAAAAAAGGCTACCTTGGGTTTTAGTTTTAGGCTAGGGGCAGACGTCATAGTAGGGCCTCCGGATACCGCTGAATCTCGCTATAACGAAACACCGGCCCGTCCTGGCAACAGTACAGGCCATTGATCTGGCAATGCCCGCACTTGCCGACACCACAGCGCATGCGCCGCTCAAGATCCAGCCAGATATGTTCGGGAGGGACGTGATGATGGGCACGCAACTCCATCAAAACAAACTTGTACATCACCGGCGGCCCGCACAGAACCACCCGGGTAGCCACCGGATCGAGAAGCAGTTCGCCAATGGGCCCGGTGACGAGACCGACAGAACCATCCCAGGGCAGGTGATCGGTGCGATCCACCAGTTCCACAATCCTGGCATCCTGTTGCCGCCAGGCCGCCAGTTCGTCTCTAAACAGCGTCTCGGCGGGGGTACGGGCACCCACGATCAGGGTCAACCGGCCAAACCGGCTGCGCTCGGCCATGAGCATGCCAATCAGGCCCCGCAGCGGTACCAGCCCCAACCCCCCAGCGATGATGAGCAGATCCCGGCCGTAAAAATCCGCCAGATGGAAGCTGGTGCCAAAAGGCCCGCGGATACCCACCTCGGCACCCGCCTCCAAGCCGTGAAATACCCCGGTGACATTGCCGACCCGGCGGATGACGGTTTCCAGGATGTTGTCCGACCGGGGAGGACAGGCGATGGAGATGGCGCTCTCGCCAATGCCAAACAGGGTCAGCATCACAAATTGGCCGGGACGGTGGCCCAGTGGCCGGTCGAGTTCAAAACGAAAGAATTTCTCGCGGGCGGTGAGTTCGCGGGTTTCGACGATCCGCGCCAATCTCGGGAGATAGAGATCCTCGGTTCGACTCCGCTCACCGCAGGCGTCCGCCCGGATCGGGGGGGGGGTCATGGTGCACCTCCGCTGGCCTTGGCCAGATCGTTGACCATATCGAAGATGTCGATGCCAGTGGTGCATTGCCGCCCGCAGCGCCCGCAACCGACACAAAAACTGCCGAGATCGTGGCGCTCCGGGAGGAACTCGAATTTGCGTTGCAGGCGGTGGCGATGGCGCTCGCCGGCGGTGCGGCGGAAGTTGTGGCCACCCGCCACGGCGGAGAAACCGGGGCTCATGCAGCCATCCCAGGTACGGGTACGCACCCCGGATTGACCATCGAGCGCCAGGTCATCCTGTACCTCGAAGCAGTAACAGGTCGGGCAGACCAGATTGCAGGTGGTGCAGGAATGACAGCGTTCGGCATAGCGGTCATAGACCGGGGAAGCATAGGTTTTTTTCATCAGGGCCCCGAGATGCCGGGGGTCGATGTTGAATGGCCGGCCAAAGGGCTTGGGGCGGCGGGTCTCAGCCTCGGTTCGCAAGGCCAGGGTCTGGGGTGCCTCGCACACCTGACCCGCCAGATCAAACATCAGGGCTTCCCCCCATTCGCTGAGTCCTTCGGCCAGGAGACCCCCGGTCACCTCGGTCAAAAAGACATCCGCGCCTTGGCGCTGCGACAAGGCTCCGGTGGCCTCGCAAAAACAGTGTGCATCGCAGGGGGTTGGGCAGCCGTAGGCGATCAGGGCGGTTTTCTGGCGGCGGCGCAGATACAGGGGATCGGCCGGCGGGGTGGAAAAAACCGCATCCATTTGCACCATTGCCCGGAGATCACAGGGCCTCACGCCGGCCAGCACTCGCTCCCGGGTGTCCAAACCCGGCATGATTTCAAATCCCCCACCAGGTTTTTTGCGAAAGGTAAACAGCACCTCTTGATCTGGCGTGAGCTGCTTGCCAGGCGGAATCACCGTGGGACGGTAAGGGGAAAAACTCAGCTCGGTCGTAGCCTGAATGGGCTGAAAGGCAAAATTCACCGCACCGTGCGGGTGGGGAAACAGCACTTCCAGAGTTCTGGACAGTCCGCGAAGCCAGTCCGAGATCGCTTCATGGGTGGCAAGGGCATTGCGCATGCGGGGTATCCTTCTGCTTCGGGTAATCTGCTTCGAGTAAAGAGAAAACGGGTTTTCTCGAGGCGGGGGACGGCGGCCATCTTACTCCAAAGCGTCCACAAAAATCCCCACCCCATCAGGAGTGTCGTACCCGCTGCGAGGCCTCGGATCTCTCTGCCGGGGTCATTTGCCGGGCAACGGCATCGC
>JBAXSA010000362.1:0-3277 GCA_037130945.1 Pseudomonadota bacterium
CGATCGTTTCCGCCTTGACCAAGATTCCGGTGCGAGCCAATGTGGCCATGACCGGGGAAATCACTTTACGCGGGGAAGTTCTGCCCATCGGAGGACTCAAAGAAAAACTCCTGGCCGCCCATCGAGGGGGTATAGAAACCGTCATCATTCCTGCGGAAAACGAACGCGACCTCGTGGATATTCCTAAAAATATTAAGCAAAACCTGACAATACGGCCTATTCGCTGGATTGATGAGGTATTGGCGGTGGCCTTAACGGAGGTGCCAAAACCCTTGCTACCAGAAGAAGTTGAAGAGGAAGTCGAAGTGCCCGAGATCGGTAGTGCCGGCGATAAGACACCACTTCCTCTCCACCATTGAATACCGTCCGGGTAGCTTGGACTGGCCGCTGTTTTGTCAAGGGATCCCGAATTTGGAGCGGTAGTTTGAGTTTTGGAAAAATCTCTCGTTGACAGGTTAAAGAAGCCTCTGATTAAATGCCTTGGAAGCGCGGTCTGTTTGGTTGACTGATGTCAGGCGGGTAGAGTTCGGATTCATCCGATAATTTTTTTCCTAAAGGGGGAACATAAAAATGAATAAGTCGGAATTAGTGGACGCCATTGCGAAGGCTGGGGATATTTCAAAGGCCAATGCGAGCCGTGCGCTTGATGGGTTGGTCGAAGCGATTGTTGAAGCTCTCAAGGAAGGAAAACAGGTTTCCTTGGTGGGGTTTGGCACCTTCATGGTCAAGGCACGGGCGGCGCGTATTGGTCGTAATCCCCGGACTGGTGACAAGATAGAGATCAAGGAATCGAAGATTCCCTCCTTCAAGGCTGGCAAGACGCTGAAGGATGCCGTAAAATAAGGACTGGTGATCCTTCCAAGTAGAGGATCGAAGCACCCACCCGGAGTCCAAAGCGTTTTTGGAGAGGGTTTTCCCTGGGATCCTTGGGGTTTAGAACCGAGGGCTGGGAGTTGTCAAGCAGGGAGGTTATGGACTTATGGGTGCTTAGCTCAGCCGGAAGAGCATCGCCCTTACAAGGCGAGGGTCGCAGGTTCGATCCCTGCAGCACCCACCAGTTTTCTAGGGATATTGTGTCGATCCGGTTTTAGGAGTGGTAGTTCAGTTGGTTAGAACGCCTGCCTGTCACGCAGGAGGTCACGGGTTCGAGTCCCGTCCATTCCGCCAATCTTATACGGGGTATCCAGGATACCCCGTTTTCGTTTTCGTCTTCTTCAATCTTGTGATATCCATCTCGACGAGACGCCGCCATGCTGCAGCAAATTCGTGAACGTGCCCAGGGCGTTTTTGCCTGGTTCATCGTGATTCTCATTACTATCCCTTTTAGCTTATGGGGTATCGGGGAATACCTGCGATGGGGTGGCGAGCCTGTTGTGGCCAAGGTGGATGGCCACGAAATCAGTCAACGCGACCTCGAAGACCGGCTTCGGCAGTACCGCGCCCGGCTTCAGCAACGCACGGAAGGCACCCAGCTGGATCTGGATGACAAGACGCTGCGCCAGGAGGTGCTGAAAGACATGATTCGCACGAACGTCATTCGGTACGCGACATTAAACCTGGGATTGCGGGTCGGTGACGATCAGGTGCGCGCCATCATCCAGTCCACGCCCGCGTTTCAGCAAGGCGTGGCGTTTAATCGTGCCCTGTACGACCGTCACCTACAATATCAGCACATGTCTTCACAAGCCTATGAGGAAAGTGTGCGGCAGTCTTTGGGGGCGGGGCAGCTGCAGATGGCCGTTGAGGTCAGCGAATTTGCGACCCACCGGGAGGTTGACGAGGCCCTGAGGCTGTTTCATCAGCGTCGTGACATGGCCTATTTTCAAGCGCCAGCGGCCCATTTTCGTACCGACCCTCCCCCCGATGAGGCGGTGTTACGCCGTTATCACCAAGAGCACGCCGACAGTTTTCAATCCCCCGAGCAGGTGAAGCTCGACTACCTGGTGTTCAGCAAATCGGCGATTACCGCTGCCCTGGAAGTCACCGACGAGGATCTTCATCACTATTATGACGAACACAAAAAAGAATACAGCAAGCCCGAGCGGCGTCGTGCCTCGCACATCCTAGTGCAAGTGGCCCAGGATGCGCCGGCGGATGTGGCAGAGGCTGCCCGTGTCAAGATTGAGGCCGTGAGCAAACGCCTTCAGGGGGGAGAGGTTTTTGCCGCAGTGGCCAAGGACGTCTCCGAGGATCCTAGCTCAAAGGATCAGGGGGGTGATCTGGGCTTTTTTGAGCGCGGCGTGATGGATCCCCCCTTTGAACAGGCCGCCTTCGCCCTGCAAACCGGGGCGCTGAGTGAGCCGGTACGCTCGAAGTTCGGCTATCACCTCCTGTTGCTTCAGGGCATCGAACCCGCCGTGACCAAAGAATTCGCCGAGGCCAAGGAAGAGCTCCGCAAATCCTATTTTAAGACTGAAGCAGAACGCCAGTTTTTTGATCGCTCTGAAAAACTGGCCAATCTGGTGTACGAAAATCCGGATACCCTGGAGGTCGCCGCCAAAGCTTTGGGGCTTTCCGTGCAACACAGCGAGTGGTTGAGCCGTTCGAATACCCAGCCGCTGTTCCGGCAACCCAAGGTCATGAACGCGGCCTTTGGGGAAGACGTGCTGAAGCAGGGGCGCAACAGCGAGGTGCTGGAGGTTAACCAGGACAACGAACAGCAGAACCTGGTGTTGCGGGTCAAGGAGTCCCGCGAGGCCTCCCTGAAGGGATTTGACGAAGTTCGGGAGGAAATCGCCGGTATTCTTATCACGGAACAGGCCCGGAAAAAGGCCAGCGACACCGGTGCACAATGGGTGCAACGCCTCAATCAGGGGGAATCCCTGGCAGACGTTGGAAAAGGCCAGGACATCCAACGGCCAGGGCTGGTCGGAAGACAGGCACCGGGGGTGCCGCCCAATCTGCTGACAGCGGTCTTCCGGCAATCCGTGCCGGCTGCGGGCAAGGTTTCGGCCGGTTTTGTTCCCCTCGCGGACGGCGGCATCATCCTGTATACCCTGGCTGCAGTGGCCGATGGCGATCCCGCCAGCGTTAAACCCCAGGATCGAGACACCGAACAACGTACTCAGGCTCAGGAACGCGCCCGGGGTTATTACGAAGGCATGGTCGAAAACCTGCGTCAACGTTCCAAAATTGAAATCCTGCAGACCGTTTCAGGGGGATAATCCCCTGGGGGTAAAATCTGTTACGGCTCGATGCTGCTGGGTCGCGGGTCAAACCCTTGGCATCCTTCAAAAGAGCCCGAAAGTGGTTTACACATCCGGCTCACCGTTCGCCC
>JBAXSA010000363.1:0-3276 GCA_037130945.1 Pseudomonadota bacterium
AATCCAAGTCGTTCACCTGGCCGCAACTCTTGGACAAGTTCCGCGAGCCCACCCGCACCCCCGAGACCTTCGCCGAGTATCAGGCCCTTCCCAAGGCCGAGCAGGATCGTATCAAGGATGTCGGCGGGTATGTGGGCGGGGTGCTGAAGGGTGGCCGGAGAACCGCTGAAGCGGTCGCCTGGCGGCATATCCTGAATCTCGATGGCGACTTCGCCGAGGACTCACTGCCCAGCCAGGTGTTTTATTATGGTTGTCAGTACGTGGTTCATAGCACCCGCAAGCACACGGCGGCGAAGCCTCGATACCGGGTGATCTTCCCGCTGTCGCGGCCAGTCACTGCTGATGAGTACCAGGCGGTGGGTCGTAAAGTGGCCAGTTTTTTCGGGATGAACAGTTGGGACGATACCACCTTCGAGCCTCATCGCCTGATGTATTGGCCGAGCGTGAGTTCGGATCAGGACTATTTCTTCGAGTTCGGGCACGACACCCGGCTCGATGTGGACGCCGTGCTGGCCAGCTATGGTCCCGATGAGGCCTGGCGGGACTCCCGTCTGTGGCCGGTATCGGATCGCACGGTGGAACAGATTAAGACCCGCAAGGACAAGGCCGGAGACCCCCGCAAAAAACCGGGTCTGATCGGTGCCTTCTGCCGGGCCTATACTATTGATGAGGTCGTCGGCGAACTCCTTCCGGGCATCTACACCTCTTCACGGCTGGCCGGGCGCTACACCTTCGCGCAAGGCACCAGCGTCGCCGGTCTGGTGGTCTATGACCGCGGGCTGTGGGCCTACTCGCACCATGGCACCGACCCCGCGCAGGGGTTACACAACGCCTGGGACTTGGTGCGCATCCACAAATTTGGCGAGATGGATGATGTTGCGGAAGACACCCCCATCAACCGTCTGCCCAGCCAGGCCGCCATGCTCGACTTCGCCCGCCAGGATAGCCGGGTCAAAACCATCCTGGCACAAGATCGGGCCCACGATATCCAGACCGACTTCTCGCCCATCGAGAACTGGCACGATCAAATCGACTTCGACAGGTACGGCCAACCCTACGGCACCCGGCAGAATGTCATTCTCATCCTCACCAACGATGAGAAGCTTCAGGGACGGATCCGCTATAACCAGTTTGAGTGCTGCCCCGTTGCCGAGGGCGACCTGCCCTGGCGGAAATCGGCAGGCGTGACACCCTGGACCGACACCGACGATGCGGGTCTGTGCCACTATCTGGAAAACGTCTGGTCGTTTACCAATGTGCGGGCCATCCACGATGCGCTGCTGCTGGTGCAGCAAAGTCAGGCCTTCCATCCCGTGCGGGACTATCTGAATGATCTGGTCTGGGACGGCGTGCCAAGGATTGATACGCTCCTGGTGGACTTTCTGGGAGCGGACGATATGCGATACACGCGCATGGTGATCCGTAAGACCCTGACGGCAGCAGTGGCGCGCATCATGACACCCGGAACCAAGTTTGACACCATGCTGACCTTCGTGGGATTTCAGGGTGGTGGCAAAAGCACCTTCATCCACACCCTCGGCGGTCAGTGGTCGTCCGATTCCTTTTCGACAGTCACGGGTAAAGAGGCCATCGAATCGCTCCACGGCGTCTGGCTGGTGGAGGCCGCCGAACTGAATGCCACCAAGAAGGCGGATGTTGAGGCGACCAAGCATTTTCTGAGCAAAACCATTGACCGGTACCGGCCAGCTTATGCCCGTCGGGTTGCCAGCTACCCCCGGCAGTGCATCTTCATCGGTTCGACCAATCAGCCCCAGTACTTGATCGATGAGACTGGCAATCGCCGGTTTTGGCCCGTCACGGTCAGGCCAAAACCCGTCTGCGACTGGCAACCGGAACTGGTGGCCATCCGTGATCAGATCTGGGCCGAGGCAGTGATGCTGTGGCAGTCAGGAGAGCTGCCCTATTTGGATGAGGCAACAGAACGCGAAGCACAGAAGAAGCAGGAGCTCTATCGGGTCGACGATGGATTGGCCTCGCGGTTGGAAAAATGGCTCAACGAACCAGTCCCCAAGGACTGGAAAAACAAAACAATCAAAAAACGCCTGGAATCAATCAACAGCAGTTTTGATTATCAGGGAGAGGCCGTCCTGCGTGACCGAATCTGTGCCAGGGAGGTGTGGGTGGAGTGTCTCCAGGGGTACGAGTCGGCGATGTCAAAGGCCAAAAGCATCGAGATCAACGCGGCCATCCGACGCATCCCTGACTGGAAGGAGTCTTCTGGAGCGGACTTTGGCAGTTATGGCCGTGGGCGTGGGTTCATACGCGCCTCTGCGCTGGAAGCGCCATTCTAATGCGAGAGGCCTGGAGAGCAAAATGACGTTGTTGAAACCGACGCACAATAAATCAAAAAAATCAAAGAGTTATAAAGCCTTTGATGGTTGTTGTCGTGGAATGTTATGGTCTTTCTCTAATGCGTTCATGGGGTTACAGGCTTTTGCAACGACCCAACACCATTTCCCCAGAGGTATATTGTCTATTAGGGCTATAACTAAAATACATCACTTCTTTATTCTCTCTCTAGTTATTGTTGTATTGTTGTTATTACTTATAAATATATAATATATAAAAGAAATAGTGAACAACATTCAGAACAACAATCAAACAACAACCACAACGATCAGAAGCACCTTTTATGTTTTCATTCCGTTATTGCCATGCCATTCATGTCACACGCTCCCGCTAAGGGCTGGTGAGCTAACGTGGCATCCAGTTTTGTTTAGAATACTGAATCAAACAGCATCTGGCAGTTTCGAGCAGTTCCTAATGACCACCACACAAGGGAGAAGACCATGAACATCACCACCACCACCGCCCCATCCGCATTCCAGATGTCCCAGCGAGGTGAGTATGAATCTAACACCAGAGATCGTGGCCGATCGTTTTATCGAGGCCGTTGACACGGGCTACAGGCTACCGCCAGTGAGAGTCCAGGGCTACTTCAACCTATGGCCACCCTTTGCCCGCCAGGCCTGGGAAGGCTTTGCAGAGCGCGATTATGATCTTCATCCCTTGCCACCAGCACCTGCCGCCATTGACCGGATGCTGGAGACAATAGGGTGGCTCAAGCCACTGCACGAAGATGATCGCCACTTGATTTGGCTGAGAGCCAGGCGAGTGCCTTTGATGGCGATAGCAAGACAAATCGGATGCTGTCCCCAGACCACATTGAAACGCTGGCACAAAGCCATTGCACAGGTGTCCGACATTGCGAATGAGTTAGCAATAGCTAACTCCAAAAAATATATTTCAAAAGGC